>WGLQ01000015.1 GCA_016125495.1 Hyphomicrobiales bacterium
CCCGGAGCCTCCCGGGGATTGGGGCAAGTTGCTCTGGGGCGGATCCCCCCGGTCTCTGCGCTCCGGGACCACCCCCGTTTCTCCCCCCTCCCCCCCCCCCCCCCCCCCCCCCCGTCTTCCAGAAGCGATCGACCGACCTGTGGACCTGATCGACAGTGCCGCACCGCAGTCGTCTGCAGAGCGGCGCCTCCAATTCAGTTGCCGACGATTTGGCGCTCGATGATCATCGAGAAGGTGCGGCTCTGGCGGAGTTCCTCGAGGGCCCCGTTGAGGCGCGCGAGGATCTTCTGGGCGTCGGGATGCGCGCGCAGAACGGCGGCATGCAACGTGATGACGCCGACCGGCGATTCGAGCAGACGCACGCGCTCCTGAAGGCCCGCGGCCTCGACCGCAGCTTGGCCGATCCGGTCGTTCGTCATCATGAGATCAGCGCTGCCCTCGGCCAGAAGCGCGAGGCAGGCGGCAGGAGTCGCACGGCGCTCGACGACGACGCTGCCGAGCGAGACGCCACGATCCTCGACGAAGTCGCGCAACGGCGAGACGTCCTGATCGTCCGGAACGCAGACCCGCTTGCCGACCAGTTCCTCGCCCTTGGCGAGGTCGATCTCGAGCGAATTCCTCGCAAACAGGACGAGGAGTGTCTGCATGATCGGCGCCGAGAAGCGATAATTGTCGCAGGCCAGCGCCGAGCGCAGCGTGATCTCGCCGGGTCGCTCACAATTCGGCAGGACAACGGGAAGCATGGCGTCGAACTCACCGGCCGCGAGCCGCTCGACGAGCATGGTTTCGCCTTCGCCCACCCACTCGAGGCTCGCGACGGCGGCACCCTCTCCCTCCGGCGTCGATTCCGTCAACGCCGTCCGGAGCAGCTCGACGGCGACGCCACCGGCTGGAAGCGACTGGTCGGCGAACTGGTCGATGGCCACAGCGGCGAGCCGTAGGCCGAGGCCGGGTGTCTCGTCCGAGACATCGTCCGCCACCTTGCGGGGGCCCGACGAGGCGCCGTCACTCGAGGTGGTGGCCGATGCCGCGCCTTCAGCATTCGCCAGTCGGGTCGGCGGCGAGGCGCCCGCGTTCGATGACTCGACGGGGCTTGCCACCGCGTTCGCGCCGCCAGGCGGCGCCACGGGTACGGTCGCGGCATCCACCACGGCGGCCGTGGTCTCGCCCCGGGTGGTCAGGCCCGTCGATGCGGTGCCTCGGTCAGCAGGCGGGGGTGTCGCACCGGATGCCGCAGGAAGCCGCGCCAAGGGCACTTCGACGGAACGGGGGTCCTCGCCCTCGGGGGCCGGACGCTGGACCGGGGAAGCTGATGGTGGAACACGCTCGGCATCGATCCGCGCACGGGCGGTCCGCGTCGACGACAGCAGTTCGGCAACCCGATCGAGGTGCTGCCATTCCGGGATCGCGGTGTCGGGATCGAAGGTGCGCCAGATCGGGTGGCGGGACGGGTCCCGTAAATCGGCGAAGCGGCGGAACATCGTGTCGATGAGGGTGCGAACGGGCTGATAGCGCGGCGAATCCGACTTCCAGTTGAAGCTGACCAGCAGGGTCGCGACTCCGACCGTATCGAGCCCACCGGGGGTCGCGGCCGACGCGACACGGACCGGGCGGTAGACCGCGGCCACGGCTTCGCTCGCGGGCACCGGCAGAACCCGCAGTCCCTTGCGGCGCGCCACGGCGCCGAGCGCGGCATCGAGATCACCCGCCACGATCAGCGTTGCATCGGCACGCCCGGCGGCGACCTGGTCCAGCGGATTTCGGTCCTGGCGATGCTCGATGGCGATTTCGATTCCGAGGAGGGAAAACAAGGTGCGCGCGCTGATGTGCTCCGGGGTGTCGAGCCCCGGCGTGACGAGGACGCGGCCGGCGAGGGAGGCGAGGTCGGGCACATTGTCGCGGGCCACGACCAGAAGCGTATTCTCATAGAGGGGCGTGACGAGCCTGAGGTCGCGCTGTGCCCTCGCGAACTGGCGCTCGATGGACAGGAAACGCAGCACGTCCGCGTTCATGACCCCCATGTCGATGCCGCGCAAGCGCAGTACGTCGCGCACGTTCGCGACCTGGCCGTAGCCGAGGGCCGGCACGATCCGCAGCCGCCCCGGGCGATCGAAGAGGCGCGCGAGATCGGCGATGGCGGCGATGGAGGGGGCGGACGGATCGGCCACGCCACTGGTCAGGATCGTCAGCCGGCCCTGGTTGACCTCGTCGAGGGAAGCGGTCGTCTGGGCCAACGCCCGCGGCGCGAGAACGATCAAGAACAGCGCCAGTGCAAGGCCGGGCCGCAATCCTTGCGACAGCAGAATCCTCGCCATCGTACTCCCCCAATCACGCCAGCCCAAACCGCCAACCCGAACCCGGCGCAAGACGACGCGCCGCTTCCCCCAGCCCGAGCCGACGTGAAACGCGAACCCCGCCACAGTAATTCGTGGTCCGACAGTGCCCGATGGACACGATCAGGGGGCGCCTGTCATCATTCCGCCGTCGGTGCCCGACAAATTCGGCAAAGAAAGTGGTGTGGTGATGGCCTAGGGGGGCAAATGCGCAAACTTCGAGATCTTTCGACCTCATTGATGGCCCTAGTCGTGGTCCCGATGCTCTTGGCCGGGCTTTCCAGACCGGCGGCGGCCCAGGAGTGCGGCCGCGAATACGTCGTCCAGGAAGGCGACTCGCTCGCGCGCATCGCACGCACCGTCTACGGACAGGCGGCCAGCTGGACCATCATCTTCTATGCCAACCAGGACAGGCTCGGGGCCGGCAACTCGCTTCTGGTGCCCGGGCTTTCCATCCGTATTCCCTGCGTCGGCCAGGAGACGAACCTGCCGCCCGCCGCGACCGTCGAAGCGATCCCGGCGGCACCCGCGCCGATCACGACGTCGTCGAGCCTGCGCCGCGTCGAATTCCTCACGGCGAGCGGGTATGCTCCCTTCACCGAACGGGCACTCGAGAACGGCGGCATGCTGACCGAGGTGGTGACCGCCGCCATGGAGCGGCTCAAGGCCGAAGCGACGACGCCGATCGAATACAATATCTCCTGGGTGAACGACTGGGCGGCGCACCTCAATCCGCTGCTGCGCAACCGGGCGTTCGACCTCGGTTTTCCCTGGTTCCAGCCGCCATGCGAGCAGTTCAACCAGCTCGATGAAGACAGCCAGATGCGCTGCCAGAGCTTTTTCTTCTCGGAGCCGCTTTTCGAGCCGCTGATCCTGCTCTTCGTGCGCAAGGATTCGACCTTCGAATTCAACAGCGACGGGGAAATTCTCGGTCGAACGCTCTGCCGGCCCGCCGGCTACTTCGTGTTCGACCTCAACCAGGATGGTCGCAACTGGCTGTCGGAAAACCGGATCACGCTGCTCAGGCCGCAGTCGGTCGAGGAATGCTTCCGGTTGCTCGTGGACGGGCGCATCGACGGGGTTGCGCTCAACGAGTTCACGGGACGCGCCGCGCTCGCCTCGCTCGGTTTGTCCAACCAGGTCAAGGCGATCGAACGACCGCTCGCGATCTCGGCCCTGAGGGTGACGGTGCCAAAGACGCATCCGCACGCCCGCACGCTGCTCTATTACGTGAACAGCGCGCTGCGTCGTCTTCGGGAAGACGGCGAGTACGATCGCATTATCGACCGCCACCTCACGGCCTATTGGGAGCAACTCGCCGAGGAGGAGCGCGCACGCACCGCAGAGCAGGCTCCGAAAGCCGAAGGCGGTTCGTCATCGGCCAATTGAGGCCGGTGCACGGGTGACGGCGGCGCGATATGGCGCTCAATGGGCGGATCGCCGGTTCGGGCTCACCGGCCGGCGACGCCATTCATGGCGGCGGTCGCCGCTGGCGCGGAACAGCGAAGCGCGCCGCGCCTTACCTCACCGGGTGTCGCTGGTGATGGCACCCGCCGAGGCCGGCGCACGATGGCGGCGCATGGCACGGATGATGGCGTCGACGTTGGCGCTCTCGGACAGCGAACCTTCATCGATCGCCAACCCCTGCCACTTGCGGTACCAGCTCTCGGCCTCGGCGACATCGGCCAGGGCCGTTCCCCCCGGAACCCGAGCCAGCAAGCTCGGATCGTAAGTTCGCGCCATGGCAAGGGCGACCTCGGCGCTCGCGATCACACGAGCCGTCGCCGCCAGGAGTTCTCGCGCCGACAGGATGTCGCCGCGCGCGACCATGGCATTCGCCTCGCCCAGGGCCACCGGCAACACGGCCTGGGCGACCAGGGGATTGGCCGCTTCGAGGCGAGCCCGCAAGGGAGGGTAAGCCGAGCCGACGAGATCGGCGACGCTCGAGTAGAGCGCGAGAGCGCGGCCAGCGGAGGCCTGCGCCTCGGCACCGGCATTGCGGCCCAGGATGATGGGATCATAAGTCTCGGCGAGCGCGAGAATGGCATCAGGGTGATCCGGCGTTGCCAACGGCCCGAGCAACGCGCGGGCGGTGCCGACGTCGCCCTTCTCGAGGTGCTCGGCCGCCAGCTCCATGGCGAGGCGCGGATCGCGATCGCTTGCCCGGCTGCTTTCAGTGGGCGTGGTCGAGAGTTCCACGTCGGCGTCCGTCGCGGTCAGGCGGACGGTGGGGGCGCGGTGGCTTTGGCGCTCGGCGGCCAGGACCTCGGTCTCGAGGGATGGAAATTCCGCGGCTCGTGCCGCGACAATCAGCGGCCGGACACCGCTCGCGGCGCGGCCCGGCGGCCGTGGAGCGAGTTCGATACCCGCAATCGACGGCTCTCGCGGCAGTGACGCCAATGTCCGCGTCGCCTGGACGCTCGACGGCATGCGGGAGGGGACCGCCTCGGACGCCCCGGTTTCGCGTTCGAGGGGCGCACCGCCCGAGCCGGGATCCCCGGGCTCGACGGCGAGCGTGCCGACGGTCGCGACTTTGGCGAGCGACCCGAACTCGACGGGGACGGAGATATCGGCATCGACCTTCGATGCCTCGGCGCCCGCGGTGGGGCCGACAGCTCCCGAAAACGCGATCGCCCCCGGGACGGCGGCCTCCAAGCGCAGTTCCGCAGGTGCGTGAGCAACCGAGGCGATCGGGGCGCGATCGAGCGACGCCACGACGAGCCCGGTACCGGTGGAATTTCGATCCGGTGGCAACGAGCCCGAGGCCGCGCTCAGCAGTTCGTCAGTCGGCTCCGGCCAAGGCCCGAGTTGCTGCGCCGCGACGACGAGGCCGAGAACCAAGGCGCCGGCCGCGCTCGTGGCCATGAGCCATGGCCGGGCGCCATGAGCCGTAGTGCCACGCGCCTCGTTCGCGACACCTTGGAGGCGACGGGCGCGCCGGGAAATCGGGATGAATTGCGCCGCGCGTGGGCGGACGGGTTCTGGTTCGTCGGCGATGACGAGGTGTGACTGCGGTTCGTGCTTGCCGCTGCCCGCAGCTGCGGGTTCGCAATCCAGGTGGGGCGGGTTCGTCTCTATGCCGCCGGACCGGGTCGGAGCAACTCCCTGACGCGAATGCGCACCTTCCAGCCGCTGCTCGAGATCACGTAGTGTCGACGGAGCGCAGTCGGAAACCCCTGCGGGAAAGGCGAGAGGGCGCACGGCTAGGGCGGCAACGTTGCTCGCCACCGCCTCATCGGCCGGCGGGATGGGCGCGACTGGCGTGGCGGGCCTCTGCCCCGGGCGCACCGAGAAATCCATGTCGAGATCTGGAAGTGCGCGATGGGGCATGCCGCCGCGCACCGTGGTGCTGACGGCCGTGCGCACGGCACGAAGCACGCTTTCGCGCAGTTCGTCCGTGGCCGCCAACTGGCCTGAACCCTGGCGGGCCGGCGACGTCTTGTCGGCCTGCGCATGGTCGCCAGCCGCACGTCCCTCCTCGGCACGCTGTTCGGCCCGCGGGTCGTCTCCTCCAGCGACCGACGACATCAATCACGCCCCGTCCGCAAGCCTTACGTCCGATCCACCCGGGCCGCGCCGCGACGATCGCCGCCACTCCACGGTCCGTCCCCAATATCCGATCCGCCAGCCCCGATCCCGCGATCGGCGCGCCGACGGGCCACCGCTCCCGGCGATAGCCAGCAACGCGATGGCGCCGAACCGGACACGACTGAAACCCTGTCACGCGACGGCGACCGAAATGCGGCGATGGCGCCGCTTCCGCGTGGCTGCTCAAGTGGTTGCGGTAAGGAACCGGTCGAACGGCCAGAACCTGGAAGCCTCAACCAAGATTATTCTATACGGTATCCACAAGAATTCCACATTTCGTGGCTCTCAATACGGCTGGGGACCATGGCCGCAAGGCCGATCGTTGCGTACCGGGGGGCTCGATGTCGTTCTGGAGTAACAGTCTGGGGTTCGGCCGGGCAAAGGCCATCGGTAACGGGCATTTGCGGGTCAGCGAGTTGGGCGACGAGCAAAGGGACATCGACCACGAGGTGGCGCCAGAGGGCGATGGCGTCGTCATCAGTGTTGGCGCTAACGACGAACGACCGCTTTCGCAGCGCCTCGGAGAGGTCGACGCCGGGCGCGCCGAGCAGTATTCCAAGAGCATCCAACGCATCGAAGCGGCGGTCTATCTCGTCGCGGGCGCCGTCGCGTCGCTGGACTCCCTCGAAATCCAGATCGTTCGCGCAAAAGCCGAACTGGAGCGCCTGCGGCTCGCGGGCGAACCGGTCGATATCGACAAGGTCCACCTCGTCGTCCAACAGATGGTCGAGCATGTCGCCAACGTCGTCGGCGACTTCGAGAACGGCGACATCAACCTCCTGCGTGACGCACGCCTGCAGGTCCGCTTCGTGACGACCAAGGACCTCGACCGGCCCGTGCAGGACTATGGCCTCGACCTCACGCTCATCGCGCTCGACAATCTCGCAGCGCTGCACGTGCGCGCGGGCCGCGACCCGGTCAAACTCGAGCGCTTCCTCGATGGACTGCACAAGATCGTGCACTCCAACATCCACATCCTCTCGAGCCTTATCCTCGCCCTCTTTGCATCGCGTGACTACACGAACGAAGTCACGCGGCTCGCGCTCGATATGGGCGTGCTCGGGCAGCAGGAGCGCCGCGAACTGCCCTCGCTCGCCGACCTCAAGTCCATGAACGAGGCCTTGCGGCGCAAACCCATCCTGCTCTCGGACGCAACGCGTGAGGCAGGCGAGCGATTGCGCCAGCAGTGCCAGGATGGTCGGAGCAGTCTGCTCGCGCTGCTGGAGCCCGGCCGGACCAGGACGGTCGGAAGCTAGGGGACCCGACGCAGTTCCTGCGCGAACGCGCCCACCGCAAGGCGACAGGCCCGAAACCTCAGCGAAGCCGCTGACCCGTGGCGGTGCGCGCGCGGCCGTTCTTGCGAGTGTGCGAGGAAGGATATTGGCAAGGTGAGGCCGTCGGACGGCGGACGGCGTCCCGCGCGCCCCGGCGACGGAAGCCAAGGCCAAGCAGGGAAAGAAAGCCGGACACGGCGGGGAGGGGGACAATGGGCGCGCGAGCGGCGAACATCGCGGCACTCGGGCGACTGGCGCTCGGCGGAGAGCTCAGGGAGGCAACCGACTCGCTGCTGGCACTCGGAGAGCAGCTGGCGCGCGAACTCGATGGCGAAGGGGCCGACCTCGTTCAGCGGGCCCTGCGGGCGATGCGGTGCGAAACCTGCCAGATCAGCGTGATCGGTCAGGTCAAAGGAGGAAAAACATCACTCCTGAACGCTCTGATCCGCCGACCGAAGCTGCTGCCCACGGCGGACGTGCCCTGGACGGCGGTCGTCACCCGCGCCCACTTCGGATTTCCCGAAGGCCCGAACAGCGGCGCGACGTTCACGTTCTTCGATGAAGCGGAGTGGACGCGGCTGGCGGAGGGCGGGGGACGGCTTCGCGAACTGGCGGAGACGCTGCTGCCGAACTTCAACCAGGGAGAACTTCAGCGCCAGCTCGAGCAGATGCGTTCGAACGTCAGCCGGAGGCTGGGAGACGATCTCGGTGGATACCTCGGAAAGGCACATCATTTCGAGGAGGCCAGCCCCGAGCTGATCGCCCGCTACGTCGCCGCGGAGGCGAGCGCCGGAGCAACGGAGCGACAGCACTTCGCCGACATCACGCGCTCGGCGGATCTCTATTTCGATCTCGACAGCAGGGGATTCCCCCTGACCCTCATCGATGCGCCGGGCACGAACGACCCGTTTCTCGTGCGTGAGGAGATCACACTGCGGATGATCGAGGACGCGGAGGCCTGCGTGGTCCTCGTATCCGCGCACGAGCCGATGGGGCTGTCCGATCTCGGACTTCTGCGGCTCCTCAGAGGACTGCGCAAGGAGCGGCTCCTGCTCTTCGTCAACCGGATCGACGAGGTCGACGATCTGCCCGATCGTGCCGAGGCATTGCGCCAGCGCATCCGCAACGTGCTCGCCGCCGAACTGCCGGGAACGCGCGTGCCGATCGTGCTCGGAAGCGCAAGGTGGGCAAATCTGGCGCTGTCCGGAGATTCCTCCCGGCTCGCGCCGACCGAAGTGGACAGGCTCATCGCCTACGCGACGAGGCTGCTCGCACCCGATGAGGATGAGAAAGAAAACTGGCTTCGCAGATCTGGCGATGCGGAATTCCGCCAGGGGTTGATGCTGCGCTGCTCAGGCCTTGCCGACCTGGAACTCAACCTGTCCTGGCTCATGTCGCGCGGCCGGGCCAGCCACTATGCGCATCAGGCCAGCGCGACATTTGCAACGGTTGCCGAGAGTGTCGAGATGGGAATCCGTGGCGATCTCGAGGATATGCGAAGGCAGAAGGAGAACGCCCTCGACCAGAGCCGTCTGGTGGAAGCGGAGCGGAACCGGGCGGACCGCGAGCGTAAGCGCCTCAATTCCATAGCGGAACGGCTCAACGAATTGTGTCGGCGCTCGATGAGCGATCTCGACCAGGTCGGCCCGAGCCTTCGGTCGTCGCTCGAGGCGAGCCTTCGCAAGGAGATATACGCCTTCGCCCGCAACGAGCGCGCCCGGCTCCTGGAGCGGTTGGAAGGCGGTGGAGGTGGCGAGCGCGTCTATCGCTGCGACACCAGCCCGCTCCACCAACGCATCTCGGAGGTTTTCGTGCGCGAGTACCGGTGGGCGAGGCAGGGTCTCGTCAACACCCAGCGCATCACGGCCATCCGCATGCGTCACCTCCTCATGGAGGCGTTGCCGGACATCGAGATCGATCTCGACTTCGCGGCGATCGGTAGCTCGTTCGTCTACCCGCCACTCGCCCCGCTCGGTCAGGCGCTGGCGTTCGATCTCGAGCAGAAGTGGTGGCAACAGTGGTGGCGAAGGCGGCGCGAGCCGGTGGTCACGGCCGGTGCGCTCGAACAGCTCATCCTGCACGAATTCCTTCCGGTGGCCCAGAAACTCGTCGGCACAGCGACCGAGCAACTGAGCGAACAGGTGGATTCCGCCAAGTGGCGGATTTCCCTCAGCGGTCGAAAGGCTCAACAGACCATCGAGCACCTGGCATTGCGGCTCGGAGCGCTTCGGGCACCGGATACCGATGAATTGATCGGGGTGGAGACTGCAAGGGGGGCTTCAAGGGATTCTGGCACATCCTCGACGGCGCCGCTTTCGGAGCGGATTTCAGCACTGGAGGTTCGGCTCGAAGCGTGCGCGCGACTGAAGCGGAAGCTGCAGACGCTGACGACGCGTCTCGAGGGGCTGCTGCGCTGAACGCAGCGCCGCGCAGAGCACTGTCGCGGCTCCTCACGCCTCGTCGAGGCGCGTGACGATGACGCTGCTCAGCTCGAGCGTCTTGTGCACCGGACAGAGATCCGCGATCTCGAGCAGGCGCGCGCGCTGCTCCCCTGTCAGGTCGCCTTCGACCTTTATTCTCCTCTCAAAGCAATCGATTCGCCCGACGCGGCCCTCGCCGCAGTCGCTGCAATCCTCGGCGTGGACCTTGCCATGACTGACGTCGACGCGAACCCGCGTCAAGGACAGGCCTTTTCGCGCGCCGTACATGCGCAGCGTCATGGAGGTGCAGGCTCCGAGCGCCGCGGCGAGGAGATCGTAGGGTCCGGGCCCCGAGTCGTCACCTCCGACGTCCAGCGGTTCATCCGCAAAGAGAATATGGGAGCCGCTCGAGACACGCTGCTGGAAACGCCCCACGCCGGTCTCCTCGATCCGGACGACTCCCGCAGGCGGTGGTCCGTCGCTCGCAGGGCCGAGAGCGGCAAGCTCGTCCCGGTTTTCCATTCCGCCAGGACCAACCCCAAGCGCACCCATTGCCGCCTGCTCCTTGCCCCCATCGTGCGCACCGTCGACAGCCACGTAGCGTTCCGCCCAGGCGGCGATGACGCGTGCACAATACGTCGCATCACGCCGGCGCGTCAGGAGGTGATCGGCGTCGTCGAGGGAGACGAAGCTCTTGGGGTGGCGGGCGGCCACGAAAATCCTTGCCGCATTCTCGATGCCGACGACCTCATCGCGCGGAGCGTGCATGACGAGGAGCGCACGACCGAGCGCGGCGACCTTGCCGAGGAGCCCGGCGGCGCGGGCGTCCTCGACGAACTCTCTCCGAATCTTGAATGTTCGACCGCCGAGCGTGACATCGGCCGCGCCGCGCTCCTCGATCTCGCCGAGCCGTGGAGAGATATGCGCGAGAACGTGAGCGACATCGGCCGGGGCACCGATGGTGGCGACGGCACGCACCTCGGGAATGCGCGATGCGGCCGAGATCACTGCGGCACCGCCGAGGCTGTGTCCGATGAGAATGGAGGGTGCCGCGAGCACCCCGCGCAGATGATCGGCAGCGCGCACGACATCCTCCACATTGGAGGAAAAATGCGTGCCGGCGAACTCACCCTCGCTTTCGCCGAGGCCCGTGAAGTCGAAGCGGAGCACGGCAATTGCCCGGTCGGCGAGCCCCCGGGCGATGCGCGTGGCGGCAAAAACGTCCTTGGAACAGGTGAAACAGTGCGCAAAGAGCGCGACTGCGCGGGGCGGTTCGGAGGGCAGCTCGAGCCGGGCCGAAAGCTTGGCGCCGTTCCAGCCCGCGAACGACATCTGTGTGGAGGTGCTGCCCATATCGGTTCCTTTCGCCCGGCATCCGCCGCCTGCGGTTCCCACGCGACCCGCATCGCCCGCCCCAACGCCAAACTCACCTCCCGCCCGACCTGCCGGTCGCTCAGGGGGCGCGGTCGGATTTCAGCAATTCGGTGAGCCGCTGCTGCTCCTCGGGTGAAAGGGGCGCCACCTGGCGCGAGGCTGGCCTGCCGCGTGCGACCTCTCGGGTGCGCCAGAAGATGGCCAGCATGCCGAGCAGAAACAGCGTCGGCGGCGCCAGCCACAATACCAAGGTATGCGTTCCAAGGCGCGGGCGAAGCAGCACGAACTCGCCATACCGCGCGACGACGTAGTCGATCACCTCGGCATCGGAGTCGCCGGCGGTGAGCCGTTCGCGGACGACGATGCGCAGGTCCTTTGCAAGCGGCGCGTTCGAATCGTCGATCGACTGATTCTGGCAGACCACGCAGCGCAGTTCCGCCGAAAGGGACCGCGCGCGCTTCTCCAACGCCGCATCGGAGAGGATCTCGTCGGGCTGGACGGCGAACGCCGCGGTGGCCGCGATGATCGAGGCCGAGAGCATCCCGAGGAGGGCGATCTGACGACCGGCCTTCATGCGCCCTCCGTCACCGGCTCGCGCGACCTTGCAAGACGCGGCGCGCCGATCCGGAGCCGGCGATCGGAGAGGGAGACGATCGCGGCGAAGAACATGATCACGGCGCCGATCCAGATCCAACGCACGAGGGGATGGAAATTAACGCGCACCGCGTAGCTGCCGTCACCCGCCGAATCGCCGAGCGTCAAATAAAGATCGCCGAGAAGGGAGGGGCGGATGCCCGCTTCCGTGGTGGCCTGGCGCGGCGCGACGTAAAGGCGCTTGGAGGGCTCCAAGACGAAACGTACGGCGCCGGCCTCGTCGAGAACCGCGAAGGTGCCGACAGTCTCGCGGTAATTCGGTCCCATGCGATCGCTCGTACCATCGAAACGTAGGGTATAGCCGGCGATCGAAACCGTCTCACCCGCACGCATCGAGACGATCCGTTCACTCATCCAGCCGCTGGAGCCGACGATCCCGAGCACCATGACCCCGACGCCGGCATGGGCGAGCAGGGTGCCGTACGACGAGCGAGGCAGCCCCCGGGCACGGGTCCAGGCCTCGGACCAGCGGCGCTCGTGGAGCCGAATGCGCCACGCCCACTCGCTGACGGCGCCGAGTATCACCCAGACGCCCAGTGCCGCGCCGACGAGTGCGAGCCAGGGAGCCGGTTGGGCGACGGCGAGGAGGACGAGCGGCACGAGCAAACCGATCGCAGCGGCCGCATAGAGCCGCTCGGAGGCCGCAAGCAGGTCGCCACGCTTCCAGGAAAGCAGCGGGCCGAACGGCAGTGCCAGCAACAGTGGCAGCATCAACGGCATCGTCACCATGTTGAAGTAGGGCGGTCCGACGGAAATCTTCTCCCCGGTGCGCGCCTCGAGTAGGAGGGGATAGAGAGTGCCGATGAGGACGGCCGCGCAGAACACGGTCAGCAGCAGATTGTTGAGGACGAGACTGGCCTCGCGACTGATCGGGGAAAAGATGCCGCCATTGCGAAGCAGCGGCGCCCGCCAGGCGAAGAGACCGAGCGCACCACCGATGAACACCCCCATGATCGCCAGGATGAAGGCGCCACGCTCGGGGTCGACCGCGAAAGCGTGCACCGACGTCAGCACTCCCGAGCGCACCAGGAAGGCACCAAGGAGGCTCAGCGAGAACGTCATGATCGCGAGCAGAATGGTCCAGACCTTCATGGTGTCGCGCTTTTCCATGACGCTGGCGCTGTGGAGGAGCGCGGTGCCGGCGAGCCACGGCATGAAGGAGGCATTCTCGACGGGGTCCCAGAACCACCATCCGCCCCAGCCGAGCTCGTAATAGGCCCACCAACTGCCCATGGCGATGCCGAGCGTCAGGAACATCCAGGCGGCCAGTGTCCAGGGTCTCACCCAACGTGCCCAGACCGCATCGATGCGACCATCGATGAGCGCGGCGACCGCGAAGGCAAAGGCGATGGAGAAGCCGACGTAGCCGGCGTAGAGGAACGGCGGATGGAACGCGAGTGCCGGGTCCTGGAGGATCGGATTGAGGCCCTGCCCCTCGACGGGGGCGGGATCGATGCGCGAGAAGGGGTTGGACGTCAGTGCGATGAAGAGGAGAAAGGCAAAACCGATCGCGCCCTGCACACCGAGGACATTGGCCTTCAGCCGGTCGTGCAGGTTCTGCCCGAATGTCGCGACACCGGCGCCGAACAGCGCCAGGATGAGGACCCAGAGCAGCATCGAGCCCTCGTGATTGCCCCAGACGCCCGAAAGCCGGTAGATCAGCGGCTTGGCGCTGTGCGAGTTCTCGTAGACGTTGCGGACGGAAAAGTCCGAGCCGACATAGGCGATCGTCAGGGAGATGAACGCGGTCACGAGGAGTGCCAGCTGGGCCTGGGCGGCGGCGACGGCCATACGCGGCAGGCGGGCGTCGCCCAGCGCCATTCCGACGAAAGGCAGGCACATCTGCGCGAAGGAGACCGCAACCGCCAGGAGGAGAGCGAAATGGCCGAGTTCGATGGTCATGCGCAAAACGCCTCCTCGTTCGTGGTCAGTTCGTTGCCCCGGCGCCCGCGCCCGCGCCCTTCCATTGCCCCTGGCGTTTGAGCGCCTCGGCAACCTCGGGGGGCATATAGGTCTCGTCGTGCTTTGCCAGAACCGTGTCGGCGACGAAGACGCCGTCCGACCCGATGCGCCCCTCGGCGACCACGCCCTGGCCTTCCCGGAAAAGATCGGGCAGGACGCCACTATAGCGCACGGAAAGCGTGTTGGCGGTGTCGGTCACCGTGAATTGCGCGGTCGTCGAGCCGTCACGCACGAGGCTGCCCTCGCCGACGAGGCCACCGAGCCGGAAGCGCTGACCGACGGGGATGGCCTTCTCGATCACGTCGGTCGGACTGCGAAAGTAGAGGAAGCTCTCGCCGAGACCGTAGAACACCAGCCCGGCCGCCACGGCGAGCACCGAGCCGAAGGCCGCGATCATCGTCAATCGGCGCTGCTTGCGGGTCATTTCGCCTCGCTGCCTCCCCTCGTCAAGGACCGCACTATCAGAGCCCCTCGAGCGCCGAAAGGGCCGCCGGGTCGCCAACGAACAGACCGCGGGCCTCAGCGAGGGCGGCATCGGCCTTCTGCGTTTCGCCAAGCACACGGTAGGCCCGCACCAGGCGCTGCCAACCCGCAAGGTCGGCGCCATTCTCGGCTAGCCTTGCCGCAAGCCCATCCACCATGCCGCGAATCATCTGCGCGCGTTCGTCGGCCGACATGGCTGCGGCAGCAGCGACATCGGCGGCGGATGGTCCGCCGCTTCCCGTGGGCGTCGGGCTACGGGTCGTCTCGCCCGCACCGGCGTTCGCCTCCGACCGCGAGCCACCTGTCGCGAGGGCCGCCAGGCGCGCGCTCACCATGTCGCGCCAGGGTGCGTCGGCCGCAGCGGAGGCCAGGAGTTCTCGATATCGCGTCTCGGCGGACGACTTGTCACCGTCCTGCTCGTCGGCCACGGCCAGCCAGAACCGGGCCTCGACGACACCCGGCTCGAGTGCGAGGACACGTTCCAGCGCAACCCGCACTCTCGGTCCGATCACACCCTCGGCCGCCTTCGTCGTGGCCTCGGCAAAGCCCATCAGGCGGCGGACGCTTTCACCCTCCAGACGGATGGCGTTCACGAATGCCTCAGCGGCATCGTCGTAGCGCTCGAGCCTCAGGTAGACCGGCCCGACAACGTCCCAGCCGCGGCCGTCGTCGGGATTGCTTCGCAGGCGGGCCTCAACCTGGGCGACGAGGAACTCGATGCGCTTTCCTTCGATCGGGTCCGCCATGCGTTCGGCAAGCGGGCGCGCCGGAAGTTCGGGCGCCCCGAGCACCAAGTAGAGGCCGAGCGACAGTGCGGGCAGCGCGATGCCCACCAGAGCGAGCCCGAGCCTCGCTCCGATCGCGGTTCTCGAGGCCACGCCGCCTTGCGCGATCCGGGCATCGGCGGCGAGAAGACGGCGCGCGATCTCCGTGCGGGCGGCCTCGGCCTCGCCGACGTCGATGACGCCGTTGTCACGGTCGCGATCGAGTTCGGACAGTTGGCTGCGATAGACCTCGACATCGTATTCGGCCCGACGGCGGCCGGCAGCGTCAGAAAATAGTGGTCGCGCGATATAAACGACGACGGCAGCCGTCATCAAAGCGAAAATGACCCACAAAATCATCGGTTACCTGAACCGCCGGTTCCACGTCGTCGGCTGTCGCAGCTTGCGCGCCAGTCACCGACCGGCGCGCCCTTGCGTTCCGTTCCTGTCTTTAGGGATCAAGCCGGCCGGCTGCAAGGAGCGCAGGTCAAGATACGGCTCGAATTCCGGCCCCGAGAAACCCATATTCGCCCTTGCCGCCGGCTAGGCCACCTTGCGCCAGGTTCCATCCGGATTGCGGCAAGCCGTTCCGCGCATGGTTTCGGGCTCACCGCCGATGTAGATCGTGTGGGTGTAGTCTCGGCAGTGTGTGCCCGCGCGTTCATAGGGCTGCTCGGGCACCACCATGCCGTAGTGGCCACTGTCCGGATTGCGCCATGGCGTCGAGGTGCCGGACGGCCCCTGTTCGAGGGCCTGGAACTCGGCGTATGCGGCAGCCCGGCGGTCGGCTTCGTCCATGGAGCGCCCGATCTCACTGCCGACGATGCCTCCGATCACCGCGCCGACGGCGGTTGCCACCGTATTACCTTGGCCCTGGCCGAACTGGTTGCCGATGACGCCACCGGCAATGGCACCGATGGCAAGGCCGGCATCGGACTTCGTCGGCTGACCATTGGGACCGCTGCATGCCGCGAGGGCTGATACCGCGACAATCGTCGCAAAGAAGGCACGTTTCATCATCGGTTCCTGTCCTGTAACCGTCCGGTGCGGGTCGCGACGTCGCGCGCCTCCTCGGATCACCAACAATTCACGTGGCGGCTGACGGCAGCGGATGGGACGGCGCCGAAGCCCCGGCGAATCACGAACGCAATCGACAACTGTCGAGAAGGGACATGCACTCGGGATTCGGGCGAAACTTCGGCCCCTGATAGTGCCGTGCCAGAACCGAGGGACGCGGTCAAACCGCCTCGGGAAGCTCGAGGCGGGCACGCAGCCCTCCCAGCGGCGCATCGGCCAGCCTGAACCGGCCCTGGTAGAGGCCCGTCAGGTCCCTCACGATCGATAGGCCGAGACCCGAGCCCGGCTTGCTTTCGTCGAGGCGCTGGCCGCGCTTCATGGCGGCTTCACGCTGGGCGACCGACAAACCCGGCCCGTCGTCGTCGATGTCGATGACCAGCATCGGCCGATGGCCTGGCGATGCTTGGGCTTGGCGACTGACGCGCACCTCCACACGCGATCGCGCCCACTTGCAGGCGTTGTCGACCAGATTACCGAGCAGTTCCTCCAGATCCTGGCGCTCACCGCGGAAACTGAGGCCGTCCGGGCAGTCCACGTCGATGGCAATCGCGCGCTCGCTGTTGATCCGCTCGAGCGTACGGGCGATGGCCAGCGCCGTCGGGCGGACCGGCGTCATGGCACTGATGACGCCGACGCGGGCGGCCATGCGTGCCCGATCGAGGTAATGGTTGACCTGATCACGCATGATGCCAGCCTGCTCGTGAACCTTGCAGGCGAGGGGGGACTGCTCCCGGCTCGCTTCGTTGGCGATCACGGAAAGCGGCGTCTTGAGGGCATGCGCGAGGTTCCCGACGTGGGTGCGGGCCCGCTCGACGACCTCCTGATTGCTTTGGATGAGCGCGTTGAGCTCGATCTGCAGCGGCTGGATTTCGCTCGGCAGTTCGCCCTCGAGGCGCGTTGCCTCGCCGGAACGGATGCGGGCAAGGCCGGCCTTCACCCGATCGAGCGGGTGCAGACCATAACCGACGAGAACCAAGGTGAGGGCGACGAGCCCGACGCCGAGGGCGCCGAGCGATAGGGCGATCCGATTGGCGAAGTAGGCGACATCCTGGTCGACCTCACGGCGATTGCCTGTGACGAGGTAGAGGAAGCGTCGCGCAATGCCTGCAACCTCGGTTTGAACCGGCCTCTGGATTGCCCTGAGACGCTGGCCGTCCGGGAGATCCAGATCGAAGGGGGCAGCGGACAGCGCTTGCGGGCTTTCGGGAGCAATACGGGGGTCCGCGAGCGGCTCGCCGAGCAGCGATTCCGACATCAGACGCCAATTGCCCCGGGGCTCGACCGGCTCGATCTGCCAGTACCAGCCGTTCTTGATCGGCAGGCTGAACAGCGGACCACCGAAATCGTCCGGCGCCACCGGCCGTTCACCCTCGTCCAGTCTCGTCGAAGCGAGCAGCAGGGTCATGAGCTGATCGAGGCGCCGATCGAACTCCTGCTCGACTTTGTCGCGGTAGATGGAATTCAGCGTCCAGCCGGCCAGCGGCAACACCAGCAGGGCCCAGAGCGCGGTCGCCGCGATGATCCGGAACTTGATCGACCCGGGGTCGATGCGCAGCACGGACATGAGGCCCGCACGCCAAGCCAACTTCGACACTTGGCTCACGTGCGCTGCCCCGTCAGTCCGTAGGCGCCGACAGGCAATAGCCGAGGCCGCGGATCGTCCTGATCATGTTGTCGGGCAACTTCTTGCGAAGCCTGCCGATGAAGACTTCGATCGTATTGCTGTCGCGGTCGAAATCCTGGTCGTACATGTGCTCGACGAGTTCCGTCCGCGAAACGACGCGGTCGATGTTGTGCATGAGGTAGGAAAGCAGCCGGTACTCGTGCGAAGTCAACTTGATGGAGACGCCATTCACCGTGGCGCGCGCCAGACGTGTGTCGAGTCGAACCGAACCGCATTCGATCTCGTTGCTGGCATGGCCGGCCGAGCGCCTCAGAAGTGCTCTGATGCGGGCCAGAACCTCCTCCATGTGAAAGGGTTTGGCCACGTAGTCGTCCGCTCCGGCGTCCATGCCGGCCACCTTGTCGCTCCAGCGGTCACGCGCGGTGAGAATGAGAACCGGCATATTGCGCTCGTTACGGCGCCATTGCTCGAGAATGCTGATGCCGTCCATGGTCGGCAGACCGAGGTCCAGAACGACGGCATCGTAGGGCTCGGAATCGCCCAGGAAATGGCCATCCTCACCGTCGCTCGCCGTGTCCACGGCATAGCCGGCCTCGCTCAAGGCCTCCTTGAGCTGCCGGTTGAGGTCCGGATCGTCCTCGACAACCAGTATGCGCACGCCGATTCCTCCATGCGAGGAGCTATGCGCGCTACTATAGCGTCGGCGACGGCGAAGGCTACTCGCCGTCGCTCACTTCGGAAAAGGGTCGTCGGCCCGCACCGTATGGGTCCGGATCTGACCGGCGTCGTCAATCATGACGATGCGGAAATGATAGACGCCATCCACCGTGGCACGACACAGCGAAAGGCGCAGCATCGAGCCGCCGAGCCGCTGCTCGGCAATGGCGCGCAACCGTGCGGGGTCCATCAAGCGCTCGGCGCGAAGAACCGGGCCCGCATCACTCCAGCTCGAAAAGCACGCCAACTCGTCGGCTCCGCCGGCAGAACCGGCGAGACCGGAGGTTGTGAGCAGGCTGGCCAGAAGCGCCGCCAGCGGCATCGCGACCGATCGAATGTATTTCGTCATGGTGCTAGAAAGCGCCACGTACGCTGAACGTGCGATGAACCGGGCGGTGGGCGTCGCCCGGTCCCTTCGTCGGGCATGCCGGCTGCTCAGACCCGCAGCGCGAACGACCGCTGCGTCAAGGGCGAGGTCGCCCTCAGACGACCGTAAACCGTCATCGCCGTGCCGACGAGACCGCCGAGAACCTGCAGCATCCGGGTCACCTGGTCACCGAACTCGATGATCGAGGAGGCCGATAGATCGAGACCGACCAACGGCCCGACGAGCGGCAGGATGGTCGAAAGGGAGGTGATGATCGCCCCCCAGATCGTGAGGGATTGCCCCCACCATTTCGGTGCACTGGACATGTCGGTGTCATCCTTTCCTGATTTGCGGGACTGATGCGGTGGTCGGGGCGTCTCGACCCGCGGCATCGGGGCCGGGACGGCGGCCTCGTTGGCGCGCCGCGTGATGTCGTCGAGGCGGGCGATCCAGCCACGCCCGAAGCGCCAGAAGTGGGGGAGCGAACGGTAGTGCCGGCGCCGGAGGTCGCCATAGGCGGCAATCGCCACCCGTGGATCGCTTCGATGTGCGGCCGCGAGGGTGAGGGGGCCGATCTCACCGTCGACCTCGGCGCCGACAGCGGACTGGAGAAAGCGCGCGGCCCGCGCCGGGCCCTGGTTCACGGAACAGTCGAAGTGGAGGAGTGAAAGACCGGCAGGCAATAGTCCGGCTTTCGAGACGGTCCAGTAACGTCGATGATAAATCTCGCGAACGAGGTCGGAACCAATCGACTTCAACGCAGCAACGAGGCGAGGCCGGGAGCCGCCGTCGATGGCTTCGCCGAGGTGACGCGCGAAAACCTCGAGTGTGATTCCCTGATTGGTCTCTCCACCCGGATCGTGCGGATCGTTCGACCATCCTCCCTCGTGACGCAGGACATGAGCGAGCGCGGCGAGAAAATCGATATTTTCCTCTCCATGAAATGGAACCGTCACACCGGCGGGCCAGCGCAGCCCGAGAAGACGGGAGGCTGGATAGCGCGCCACGCTGACGCTGTCGGACTGGTTGCCACCCAGCACCTCGACATGGTCGCGCGAGCGTTCGAGCAGGAAGGCAACGTGGCCCGAGCGCGGGTCGCTGCCGCGGCTGAAAACCGCGATGGCGCCGGGCAGGGGGACGTCGGTCGACACGCCCCAGTCGAGATAGGACCGGGCGAGCAGGGAACGCGAGCCCCGCAAGCCGACGCGCTCGAGGGCGGCGCCGACGAAGGCGGCGCACCAGGGTGTCTCGTCCGAGCGGACCCAATTCTGTCCGGCCTCCCGCGCATACCGCACGATGCGCTCGTTGTGGCCGGAGCCTGGCACTTCCCTGGTGCCGTGCTCGCGAAAGGCCTCGGACAGCCACGGCGGGGGAGACATGGGCAGACCTCCATTGTTTGGACGAACGGGGCAAGCGGTCGCGGCGGCGCTGGCCTTGGCTGCAACCGGCGCTCAGAGAACCGCGAGCAGGGCTTCGCGGGCGGCACCGGGGCCGACGAGGGCACTCAACTGGCGGACGCGCACACGGTAGGTGGATTGTGGAGAACCGAAATCGGCAATCTGTTGGGCCGCCGTATAGACGACCTCGGGATCAACAGTCGTCCACGAGCGGCGCACGGAGAGGCCATCGAGAACCTCGATCAGATAGCTCTCATCCACCTCGCCGAGTGGAACCTCCGCCAGATGCCATCCGTCACCGCCGATGCGCGTTCGTCTCGTCCAAGCGAAGATGACGTCACCAGCCGAGACCCGCGCGCGCAAATGCACAGGTGCCAGCGGCCGCAGCGCCGCACCGCTGAAGGCGTGCGAGCGCGCGGTCCAGGAGGCGTGTGCGATATCGCGGCTCGGGGGACCGAAACGCCATTCGGTCGCCAGGCCGACATCGTCGAGCGAGAGTGGCAACGGCGTCTCAGCACCATCGATGAGCGCGCATCGCCGACCGGGCGGCACGCTCGGCGCCATTTCGACATCGCTGCCGAAGCGCCCCCGCAGCAGTCGGGTGATGCGGTAACGGCTTGCGGCGACAGGCTCGGCACGGGCGAACTGCAGAAGTTCCCAGCCAGTGTCCTGTTCGACAGCGAGAAGATTGCCGCCGGCGAGCACGAGTGCATCCGGAAGCGAAGTCAGCGCCCCCCTCGCCAGCTCGATCTCGCAGGTCCCTGCATTGTCCCAGCGCGCCAGGGGCCCCGCAGTGAGCGGCGTTGCCAGGGTGCCGAGGACGGCCCGCCGTCGCACCGTCACAGGAGCAGCGACGACACCACCAGGCGCCTCGCGCAGAACGGAAACGGCGCCCGGCCATGGCGTTTGATCGCACATGACGAACGAACCGATCTGACCGCCTCCGCCTTCGGCGAACGGCAGGTCCAGAAAAAGCAGATCGCTCGCGCCGTGCACCGCCGGCAGTGCGATCGATGCCTGCGTTTCGGTTTCTCCGAGCACTCCGTAGATCGTCGGGTCGACGGGGCGCGCCTCGATCGCGAGCGAATCGCCGAGACCGACCGAGACCACACGCAGGCGGGAGGTGGTTTGCGCGGAGGACAACACGATATGATCCCCGGGTTCGATCGCGAGCGCACTCGGGGGCAACGTCGCTCGAGCCTCCTCTCGTGCGGTCCAGGTCTCGTGAAGCCAAAGGTCGGCGATCGCCTGGGCGGCACCGTCACCGAGGGCGAGGGGGACTTCCGCGACCGCGACGCGCTCGGTGTGGCCAGCGAGCCGGCGGCTTTCCACCGCGGACTGGCGGTAGTCGAGAGCGGGGTTCACGTAGGCGATACGCGCGGAGGAGGGCAATTCCGCCTCCTCCGCCCGGCGGACGGTGACGAGCGGAGCACCGGGCGCAGTCTCCACGAGCCCGTCACGGTCGAACGTGGCGGCGAGGGCGGAACGGTTGCGAGGGCGAAAGGCGATGTCGGCGCCGATCTCGATGCTATCGAAGAAGTACGCGAGTTCGAGCGGCTGAAGCGCCTGGCGTGCCGAGCCGAGCCGATCGATCAAATACCCTTCCACGAAGCCATGCAGCTGCGATGCGTCGCCCACCGAATGGCCGTGATCGTCGAGGATCGCTCGCACCACGGCTGCCAACGAGGAGCCGGACGTACGACCGTTGAGCCAATGGCCCCGTGCCCAGTTGTGGCCGTCGCCCCAAACCTCGATGGCCAGTGGGAACGCTGGGTAGGGCCGAGCGTCCCAAGCATAGACATAGACCCGTTCGATATCCAACATGCGGCCGGGATAGTGGGGCGACTGCGGATTGTCGTCCTCGGAGAAGTCCGGTCTGGTGGAATCGAAAAATCCGATCAGCGCTTCGAGATAGCGACGCTGCATGAGGTCGTCGCGCTTTCCAAGAGAGAAATGCGGCAACGCCGACTCTGCGCTCTTGGGATCGTAGAAGACGTTGGGCTGGTTGGCGCCGAGGTCGACGGCAGGGCAGCCGGCCTCGGTCAGCCAAATCGGCTTGGAGCGCGGAACCCAGCCGGTCGGGGTTGCCGATTCCACTCCTCCCGGGCGGTCGAAGTGCTGGTTCGACCACCACGACCAGATATCCTTCGGGCGGAACACCCACGGCTTGCCGAGGCCATCGGTGATCGCCACCCGGTTCTGGGCCCTGCGGTCGGTCTCGCTCGGGTAGTACCAGTCGAAGTATTCCCCTCCACGTATGTTGGAGCGCAGATAAGCGAGGTCGTATATGCCGGCGGGGGCGGTGGCGGCATCGAGGGGACTGATGCCCGACCGCCAATCCGACAAGGGCCAGTACGCATCGATGCCGACGGCATCGATCGCGGGCGATGCCCAGAGCTTGTCGAGATGGAAATGTACGTCGCCGCTGCCATCCGCCGGCTGATGACCGAAGAATTCGCTCCAATCCGCGCCGTACGTGATACGCGCGGAGGGGCCGAGAATCGCCCGGACATCGGCCGCCAGCGCGACGAGAGCATCGACGAACGGATACCCCCCGGTGCCATCACGAACGCTCGTCAGGCCGCGAAGCTCCGATCCGATCAGAAAGGCATCGACGCCTCCGGCGAGCGCGCAGAGATGCGCATAATGCAGGACGAAACGGCGCAGGGACCATTCCGCCGGGCCGGAATAGACGATTTCACCTGAGACGATGGAAAAGTCGGTGGGAGCGGCGAGGCCGACGAAGGCGGCGATTTGCGATGCGGCCGCCGTGGTGCGATCAGCCGTTCCGGGCAGACCGGCGGCTGGGGTCACCGTGATGCGTCCCCGCCAGGGATATGCCCCCTGCAAGGTGGCGCCATAGGGATCGGGCAATGCGTTCGCGGGTGGCACGTCCATGAGGACGAACGGATTGAAAGTGACGGCGAGGCCACGTGACTTGAGGTCGGCAATCGCGGCGAGCACCGAGCGATCGCTCGGCGTGCCGCCATAGGCGGGGCGACCTTCGATCGTCGAGACGACGTGGGCATCGGCGCGGTCGAGGCCAGCAACCCGCCATGGGTAGGGCAGCGTCACCTTGGTTGCGCCCTCCACGGCTGGTCGAATGCGGCAGTCGCCAGCCCGGAGATCATCGCCGAACCAGGCGACGACGAGTGCGGAATTGCGAACGGAGGGCAATTCGGCCTGCAGTTGATCGATCGAGACACTCCAATCCGTGCCCCCCGAGAATGCATGCACGTTTTCCGCAACCGTGACGCCCGGGCCGGCGCTTCGCGTGACCTCGGTCGTGTCGTAGGCGAACTCCCCCGATGCGGGGATGATATTGATGGCCGCGATGCTGCGGTTGAAGTCGTCGACGACCCGGACCACCTCGAAACTCAGTTGCGGAATGCGATTGCCGAAAGGCGTGAGGTCGAGATCCTCGAAGACGATGTAGGCGAGTCCCCGGAATCCGGGGACCGAGCCGGCACCTTCGACCGCCTCGATGAGACTGTCCGGAAGCTGGTCCTGCGTTCCCCGGTGCAACCGTGTGAGGTGAAGGGAGAGGTCGAGCGGCTCGCCGTCGGCCCAGACCCGTCCGATCCGCGTGATCTCGCCCTCGCAGAGCCCGACCGCAAAGCTCGCGTGGTAGGTATAATCGGTTCGCGTGCCCCCACCCGAACCGCCAACGCCCTTGCCGCCACCGCCGAGGCCCGACGTCACGGCGCGCTCCTCGATGGGGCGCGCCCAGATGACCTGACCGGAAAGGCGCGTGGTCCCGTAGACCCGCGCGATCGCGGCCCCCTCGGTCGACCCCAGAACGCGCAGTTCGGATAGTCGCGGCCCCTCGACCACGCCCGACTGGCCCGATGCCCCGAACAGGGCCTGGTCGATGAGGCCACCCGCAAAGGCGCCGACGGCCTGGCCGATCGCTGCGCCCGTGATCGTCGTGCCGAGCAGCGAAACGGCCGGGATGACCTGAGCCCCGATCGCAGCTCCAGCCACGCCGAGTGCGAGTGTCGCCATGGTCGAACTCCGTACTAGAGGTCGGTCAGTCCAGGAAGCGAAAAGAGACCGGCGATGCGCCGACGCCACCATGGACCGAGCGCGACCTCGGCCACGCAATGACCCTCCTGGGCGTGGATCATGCGGTCGGGACTGGAAAGAATGGCGACGTGCTTGGCGGGCCCATGCAGGCGCGGACGAAAA
The DNA here is from genome assembly GCA_016125495.1 of Hyphomicrobiales bacterium. Classification (NCBI taxonomy): domain Bacteria; kingdom Pseudomonadati; phylum Pseudomonadota; class Alphaproteobacteria; order Hyphomicrobiales; species Hyphomicrobiales bacterium. The sequence goes on from WGLQ01000015.1 coordinate 24,223, forward strand.
ATCACGACGTCGCCCGCCTCGAGGCGGTTTCGCGCCTCGTGCACGAGATGACGCCGAGCCACCTCCAACAGGGGCTCACCGGCGTCGAGTTCCGCCCACTCACGGGTGTAGGGTCGTAGCGCCTCGGGTTCGGGTCCGACGAGGGATCGCCAGACGCCGCGCACGAGACCGAGGCAATCACAACCGACGCCGAGGAGGCTCGCCTGATGCGCGTAGGGCGTGGCGAGCCAGCGCCGTGCCTCGGCGACGACGCGCGCGCGCGACAGGGCATCCTCCATCAGCGTATACTCCCGCCGCGCGGACCATCGCCGGCGCGCGCGACCGAGAGGACGAAATCATTCCCGGGCATATGCGGAAATCCCCTGAAGTTGACGGCGTTGGAGAAACGGTCGCGGCAGGTCGCCAGGCGTTTGTCGCAGCCGGCGGTGAGACGGATCACATCGCCGGGAAGCACCGGCCCCGCAGGCGCGTGCCAGAGTTCGAGGGCGTCGCCGTCGGCATCGCGGACATGGCGCCGAATCTCGACGGCGGCGCCGGCGTTCGCCCCTGAAATCCAACGCAGGAGGCCGTGCGTGAACCACCCAGAGGAAAATGCGGAAAGGCCGGAGACGCGATAGTGCCGCGGCCCCACGACGGCGGTGATGACCGCATCGCCCGTGAATTGGGGAGAGGAAAGTGAGATTCCGCAGCGCGCATCCCCGAGGTCGGCATCGCATGTGAACTGGTAAAGGCGCCCGCGCGGCTGCTGGAGTCGGTTGGAGAGCCCGCGTACCTCCGCCTTGAACGCGGCACCCGCACGATCCACCTCGCCGATCGTGCCGGAGCGGATGAGAACCCGTTCGGCGACATCGTTCCAGTTGACCCGGTGGATCTCGATGACAGCGGCGTCGAAGAGGCCGTTGGCGAGGTCCTGTTCCGTCAAGGTGGCGTCGGAGAGTGCGCTCTCGACGTCGAAATCATCCACCTGCAAGCCGACGGTCTGACGCATCTCACTGGCGCTCAGACCACTGCTCGCGCGATAGATCGTGCCGTCGAATTCGAGGTCGCGATCATGATCGGTGAAGCCGAGGACCACGCCGTCGCGTCGCTCGACCCGCCAGCACCAACAGAGGGTCGTCACTCCCGATGCCAGATGGACCGCGAGTCCGGCCGGAAGCGTCCTCATGGGCGAACCTCGACGATCGGGATGCTCGGAATGGCGCCGTGACGGAATCCGGCAATGTTGATTTCCAGGCTGTCGGTGTCGAAGCGCACGGGCACGTCGAACTCGAATCCGGCGGTAACGACCGCACCGGGCGGCGGAACATCGCCAGGAAGGAACGATATGATGCCAGTGGTCGTGTCGATCATAAATGAACTCCCCTCGACCAGTTCCAGGCCATCGACCGCGAGGCGAACCGAGCCGGAAACGGGCTTTTCGATCGCGCGCACCCACGGATTCGCGGCGCCATAACGCTTGACGAGCCGAAAATCGGACGTGACGCCGTCTCCGGTTCCGAGAACCTGATCGCCCGGCACCACTGGAGACTGCGGCGATCCGGAGCGGAAATCGGCATGATCCTTGAAGCGGAAGGCGTGCAGGCGGCCGCGCCGCTCCTCGAAGAAGGCGAGGACTTCGTGGATGTCGTCGAGATCGCGGACGCCATAGCCCGCGTTGTAGCTCCGGCGCGAGTCCGCCCAGCGGCTGTTGCGCTCCTCCCGCCCCGAACCGAGCACGACGACTTCGGTGCGGCGGCTCGGACCACCCGTTGCGCCGAGCGAAACCCCAGTCGGAAACCTGACCTCGTGAAATGCCATGCCGTCTCTCCTGGAATGAACCGGGCGAACCGATACGGGGGGTCGCTCGACGGATCAGAGATTGCGCCGGCCGCGTGCGACGGCTCGCGACAGGAGCGCCGTGAGTTGCCCCTCGGAGCGCCGGAACCCCTCGACGTCGGGAGTGGAGATCGACACGTTGACGACGGTGCCGGCGCCGGATCCCGCAGCGACTCCGAGACGTCCGTCGGAGCCACGGCGTAGGGGAAGTATGGCCTCGGCTCCACGTTCACCTGCGATGCCGAGTTCGCCCCGCCCGAAGGAGAACGCAACGGGAGACGAAACAACGCCGCCCGATGCGAAGGCCGTGACGCCGGGACGCCCGGGTACCCCGCCCATGGCGAAGGGCGCCGCCCCCGCCAGCAACTGGCCGAAGACCGATCCGATCGCATTCTCGAGGGGGCGAAATGCCGCCTTGAGGGCGAGGTCCGAAAGACTGAGAGCAAGGCGACGCAGACGATCCTCCAGGGACTGCCCCTTGACCGCGACATCGACGAAGGCGCGTGACATGTGCTGGGCGAAGCTCTGACCGAGCCGGGACATGTCGGCCAGCGCGCGCTGCGCCGCGGCGGTATCGACCTCGACAGAAAAACGCAGATCGTCCGAGAATTCGTCCATACTCGCGCCCTCCTCAATTGTCCGGATAACGCGCCATGAGCGCGAGAAGGTCGGCTCTCAATGGAGCTCCCGCGACATCGAAGCGCCCCTCGAGGCCGCGGATGGCGGCATCGAGTTCGATCGGGGTCATGGACCAGAATTCGCGGGGCGAAAGCCGAAGAACGCCGAGTCCCAGGGCCATCGCGTCGTCCCAGGGAAAGAGCCTGGTGCGAGCCAGCGCACCCCACTGTCGCGTGCAACCGCTCATGAGTTGGAGCCCGACGGAAAGGCGCCAGCCAGGAGGCGGGCGACGATGGCGACGTAACCGGCCACACCATCGGGGCAGTCGAGCCGGGCAACATCCCCGTCGGATATCTCCTCACCGGCGCCGCGCAATCCAGCCCCGATGATGGAGATCGCATCGCGGGCGGCAAGTCGTCCGCCCGCCAGTCGCTCGGCGAGGGCCGAGAGGTCGGTGGCGCCAAGCCCCGATTCGAGTTCCGCCAGCGCGCCAAGGGTGAGAACGAGGCGACGCTCCCGGCCGCCCAGAACCGCGGATATCTCTCCGCGTCGTGCGTTCGCCATGGTCACTTCCTCATGCCGCCGTGAATGTCAGTTGGCCCGCGCTCTCCAGGGAGATTTCGAAGGTCAACTCGGCATCGTGATTGCCAGCCAGTTCGAGAGCGGTTATCTGGAAGGGGCCGCTCATCGTCCCGAAGTCGGGGATCACGATCTGCCATTCGAGGATGGCGCCATCGAAGAACGCGGCCCTGATCGTCTCGTCGGAGGCAGCGTCCTTGAAGACGCCGGTGCCGGCGATGCGCGCCGAGCGCACACCCGCGCCGGAAAGCAATTCACGCCATCGGCCGGCCGATTCGGTGTGGGTCGAATCGACGGTCTGGGCGTTCAACGCGAGAGTGCGCGAGCGCAGCCCGGCGACGGTCGTGAACGTGCCGAGGCCGTTGGCGTCGACCTTGAGGAGGAGGTCGCGGCCACGTTGAGCAGCCATGTCTGGCTCCTTTCCGATACGAGGACGATTATCTTGATGACGTCATGGCGCCGCCCACTCAGAGCGGTTCGGTGACGGCGCGCCAGCGCATGCTCGCCCGAAAGCCTCCACCATCCTGGTCGGGCGTGAGCGTGGTCGAGACCTGCCGGAGATCGACGAGGTGATGGCCGACGAGGGCCGGCGACGACGTCTCGAGGGCATCGCGGATTGCAGCGGCGATCGAAAGGGCCTGCCTACGGCCGGGTGCATCCGACCAGATGTCGAGGGTGAGGACGTGCTCCGTGGCAGCGCATTCGCTCGTGCCGGCATCGATTTCGCTGGCGTTCGCAAAAACGACGTAGGGGCGCTCGGCATTGCGCGGAACATGATCGTGAATGCGCGCGCCGCCGAGGATGGAAAGAACACCGGGCGCTGCAACGAGGGTCTCGAAGAGCGCCCGCTGCAACGCCCAACCAGGTGCGGGGCTCATGGCTGCCTCCACCCGATTACGGGCAGTTCGCCCGCTGGACCCAACCGGTTCTGCCGAACGAGCACGCCACGCACCGGATGGCGGGCGATCATGGGGCGGCGATCGAGGAGCCGGAGGGCGCGAAGGCGTGCCACGAGGCGCGAGCGGGACTCACCCATGCCTGCAGCATGTCGTGCGGATCTGAATTCGACCTTCAATGCTCGACCTCCTCGCAGTGGCAAGTGCGCCAGCGGCCCGGCTCGTAATCGTCGATCACAGCGAGAATTTCGAAGACGCGCGTGGCGAGCCGCAACCGCATGCTGGGCAGGACATCGGTGCGATAGCGAACGGTGATCTCGTGCGTGATCCGGCTGGCGAGCTTTCCCTTCGCCACGAATTCGCGTCCGGAGAGGGGTTTCAACCGACCCCAGACCACCCCGCCATCCTGCCACGTCCGCTCGAAGCCGCCGGCTCCATCGGGGACATCGACTGGCGTCTCGAGCGTCAGGCGGTGGCGCAGATCGCCGATCGAAATCGTGGTCACAGGCGAATCCTCCTATAGGGGCGAACCAGTTCCTCGACACTCACCGGCAGCGGGGCGACGCTGCGCCCGACCTCGATCAGTTCGCGGCGCTCGAACCAGTGGGCGACGAGCCGCAGGATGGCCTGACGTAGCGGCTGGGGCACACCGATGCCGGTTGCAGAAAAGCCCGCTGTGAAGTCGATCTCGATGCCGCCGAGCACACGGGTCGGTTTGGGCCAGACGGCTCCAGTGCGACGCACGATGCGCGAGGGACGCGATGCCGCGTCGACGAGATAGGTTGCCGGGTCGACCACCTCGACGCTGCCGTCACCGGCCAGAACACGGATCACATCGACGCTCATGACCGGGTGGAGAGGAAGGCAAACCGAATACTCGCGGGGCCAGCGGTCCAGCACGTAGGTCCAACTCTGGGCGATCATGGCAATGGCGAGTTGCTGCTCGAGGTGGACCCGGGCGGCCGAGACGAGGCTGGCGATGAGCGTGTCCTCGTCGGGGCTGTCGACGCGAAGATGCGCCTTCGTATCCTCGATGGCGACCGGCTCGACGGACGGTTGGGCGATCGGAATGAGGGGCATGGGCCGGGACCTCCTCGGGCCAGGGCGGGGACGATATGATGGAGACTGACGGAATGCGGGTCGGGCCGGGACTCGACGACCCGAAGCGGTCGGCGGACTGATGTCCCGCCGGCCGCCCCGCGGCATGGGTCAGGCCGCCGCGAACCGCAGGAGCTTTATTGCGTTGAAGTCCTGGACGCCACCGCCGACACGCTTGGTGGTGTAGAAGAGGACGTAGGGCTTGGAGCTGTAGGGATCGCGAAGGACCCGAATGCCGATGCGATCGACGACGAGATAGCCACGCGAGAAGTCACCGAAGGCGATCGAAAAGCTGTCGGCGGCGATGTCAGGCATCTCCTCGGCTTCGGCGACGGGGAAATTCAGGAGCATCGGCGCTTCCCCCGGGCGCGGCGCAGGCTGCCAGATATAGTTTCCGTCGGCATCCTTGATCTTGCGGATTTCACCCTGCACACCGCGGTTCATCAGCCAGTGACCATTCGCCCGGTAGCCGGCGCGCACGGCATAGACGAGATCGATGAGCTTATCGCTCGGCGCGCTCGCCGGAAACCCTCCCGATACACCCGTCGCGAGATAACCGAGATTGCCCCACGACCAACTCGCGTTCGCCACCTTGGTGTAGGTGAGGAGCCCCTTTGGCTGCGTCGTGCCGTTGCCGTGGACGAAGGCTGCGCCCTCCTGCTCGGCGAAGGCGACGCGGACCTCCTCGGCGATCCACTGGTCGATGTCGACGGCGGCATCGTCGAGCAGGGTCGCCGTCGCCGCCGGCATGGCATAGAGCTCCATGGTCGGGAAGCTCAGTTCGTCGAGGGTCGGGCTCGCTGTCTCGGGGCGGGCCGCCGTCTCGCCGACCCAGCCGGCGCCGGGACCGGTGATGGTGAAGGGTTTCTTGTAGACCGTGCCGCTCACCTGCCGGTTGCCCGAGATCGCGCGCATCGGTGAGATGGCGGAGAGCGCACGCATCACCTGGCGTTCCGTCTCCTCGGGCACGAGATAGCCGCCATCCGGATTGCTCCCCTGCGACAGGGCCTTGCCCTCGAGCCGGACGAGACCGGCCGCCTCTCCGTGCCGCACGTACTCGTGAAAGCGCGCGCGATGCTCACTCGAGACGCGCTCGCTGGCCTGACCGTCGCGCGGCGTGCGCGCACCTTTGAAGCTCACCTCGTCGAGAACCCGCTTCTGGCGATCGAGGGCATGATTGATGCGCTCGAGCTTGTCACTGGTCACGACGTCCGTCGTAAAGCGCCGCTCGATCTGCGCAAGACGCTCGTCGTTCGTTTCCTTGAAGGCCTCGAAGGCACGCATGAAGCCCTCGAAGGCGCCCGCCACGTCATTGGCGGCGCCGGATCCGGTACCGCGCGAGGCGCGGCCTGTGGCATCGTTCATGTTTTCTTTCCTTTCCTCGTTCCGTAACTGGTCTCGAGCAACCGCCGCGCGGTGTCGATGGTGCGGCAGAGTTCCTCGCTGTCGTCGGCCCCGCCCCGCGCCTCCAGACGGCGGGACAGTGCCCGAAAGCCCTCGGAGATCAGCACCCGGGCCTCGGTGCGCGTGAGGCCGGCGTCCCGCGTCAGCCAACGTTCGAATTGCCTCTCCGTCGGCTGGCCGGCGGCGAAGGGAGAGGCGGCGACCTGCGCGACCCGGGCCATCGGCTGCATCGGAAAGGTGACGACTGAAATCTCCCAGAGGTCGAGCTGTTCGATGATCCTCAGACCGCTCGAACGGTCGCGATGGGCCTTCACCACGCGAAAACCGATGGAGAGCCCATCGAGCGCACCGGCCCGCATGAGGGAGAGGATCTCCCGGGCGCGGCGGACATCCGGCAGGAGTTGCCCCACACAACGCAACCCGCGCTCGTCCTCCGTCAACTCGCTCCACCTGCCGATCGGCTCGGCAGGATCGTGCTGGAAGAGCATCTTGACGCCACCGGCACCGCGACGCGCCAACGTCCCGGCAAAGGCGCCGCGGCGGATCAGATCACGGCCGAGGTCCTCGCGATCGAAGAGGCTGGCGTACCCCTCGAACAGTCCCTCTTCACCGACCGATTTCAAGTCGAGGGCGGTAAAGGCGTACTCGCGTGGACCGGCATGCGCCGATGGCCCTTTGGCATTCTCCATACTTCACTCTCCCCGCTGTCCGGCTTCGCTTGCGGTGACGATGCGATCGCCACCCGCGACCGGTGGGTAGCCGACGGCGGCACGCCGCTCGTTGAGCGTCAGGAAGCTCGCGGCTTCTATTTTTTTCCAGTGCGCTTCGCGCTCGCTCGCCAGAGCCGCGATGGCCTCGAGATCGGGACAGAGCCGGACAGGCTCGCCAAAGGCCGGCGCGAGCCAACGCTCGAATGCCGTCAGTGTTCGGCGCACCAGCGGAAGCACGGTCTGACGCCAGAACGTTCGATTGGCCTCCTGGAGATTGGCGTAGGTGTTGTCGCCGGGGATCCCGAGGAGCATCGGCGGCACACCGATCGCCAGGGCGATCTCGCGCGCGGCGGCGTTGCGCGCCTCGATGAAATCCATGTCCTTGGGACTGAGGGCCATCGACTTCCAGTCGAGACCACCCTCGAGGAGAAGGGGCCGTCCGGCATTGCGGGCGCCCTGATAGCTCGCCTCCAATTCCTCCTTGAGACGCGCGAACTGCTCGTCGGACAGGTTGCCCTGCGCTGCCTGATAAACGAGCGCCCCCGAAGGTCGCGCGGCATTGTCGAGCAACGCCTTGTTCCAGCGGGCGGAGGCGTTGTGGATGTCGATGGAAGGAGCCGCGGCCTCTATGGGGCTGAAGCCGAAGTGGTCGTCGAGAGGATGAAAAAGTCCGAGGTGCAGAACGCGCGAGACCGGCGCGTCGGGGTCGTCACGGAGATGAAGGCGCTCGCCGCCGACACTGTAGATGTAACCGTCGATCCAGCCATCGCGGCCGGGCAGGACGGAAATCCGATCGGGGCGCAGGAGACGAAGCTCCCGCGGTTCTCCCGAGACGGTTGCCACCTCGCAGTAGGCGTTTCCTGCGACCAGCAGGTAGCCGTACCAGGCCTCGAAAAAGTCCGCAGCGCCACAGGTATCCCTCGCCCCCTCGATCAGCTCGACGAGCGGGTGGGTGTCGAGGCGGCGGCCGAGTTCGGTGACGACGAGCGGCACGCTGGCGGCCGCTTCGGCGATCAGCCGGACGGAGCGGTAGACGACCGCATTCTGCATGAACCCTTCGCGAGCGAACGCGCCGTAGTCACGGGGCGACCAGCGCGGGGAGTTCGCGTCGTGGAATGCGACGAGGTGATGGCCCGGCGCCGATTTCGTCCTCAAGGGTGAAATCGAACGCGCGAAGGCGATCCCGGCGGCGAGCCGCGAGACAAGTGACATGGGGCTGGTCCGTTCCTGTTGAAGCGGTTCCTGCGTCGCTCGAGCGATCGAGCCGGTGTCAGACCGTGCGCAGGCGCGGGGCGGCGCCGCCAACGAGCATGAGTTCCGTCAGCGCCCAGACGAGCGCATCCATACGGTCCGGGCTGCCGCGGCCCGCGAGACCATCGGGACCGAATGCGGCGAGCTGGTCCTCGAGGGCCGGAAAATGGCCGACGTGCGAGACGAGACCACGAGCATAGAGGGCCGCCACGGGCTCGGCGCGCACCCACTTTCCGCGGCTGGCGCGAACCTGACGCACGGCGACACCGGGGCGGATCTGCTGGAGGAGGTCATCCACGAGGTCGCCGCCCTGGTTCACCTCCGCGACGATGCAGTCCGCGCCATGGGCCTCGAGCAAGCGCACCCCATACGTTGCCCAGACGTGCGGCGGGGCGCGCTGCAGCGTCTCGTCGGCGAGCACATAGGCGCGACCGTCCTCCCCCTTGGCGGCAACGACGAGACCACAGGCGTCGGAGCCGGCATGAGCCGTGACGGGAGGATCGATGGCAACGACGATCCGCGCAAGGGGCGGGGCTGCCGCGACGCGATGACGCTCGAACCAGTCGCGTCGCCAGAGCGCATCCTCGCGGTCCTCGATGAGTTCGCCATCCAGCTCCTGGCGGCCAAGCAGGCTGGCTCCGTATCTCTCCTCGACAGCGGCAAGGAAGGTCGCTGCGAGATTGGCCTCGTTGTCCCTGGTGCGAGCGCGGCTCACGGCAACGCCGTCGCCGTCGTCGATCAGTCGACGCAGCAGCGGCATGGCACGGGGCGTCGTGGTGACGACTTGACGCGGATGGCTACCCAAGCGGAGGCCGAACTGCAGCATGTCCCAAGTCTCCTCGGCGTGTCGCCACTTGCAAATCTCGTCGCACCAGGCCGCATGGAACTGCGGCCCCCTGAGCCGCGACGGCGTCTCGGCGGAAAACAATTCGGCAATCGAGCCGCCAGGCCATACGAGCCGATGGCGGGCGGCCTCGTAGCGGGGCCGTTCTCGGGGCGGGTGGACGGCGAGAAGGCCCGAGACGCCCTCGACCATCACCGCGCGCGCGGCGTCCAGTGTCTCGCCGACCAGGGCGATGCGGAAGGCTGAGGGCGCGCCCGCCACTTCGGCGCGCACCCACTCGGCTCCGGCCCGCGTCTTGCCGGCCCCGCGCCCACCGAGGATGAGCCAGGTGCGCCAGGCGCGGCCGGTTGCGGTCGCGGCCGGCGGCAGTTGATCGTCTCGTGCCCAGATCTGCCAGTCGGTCGCGAGGCGGACGAGTTGATCACGGTCCAGCTCATTCAGCGCCAGCTCCAGACCGCCCTCCCGCGCCAGCCGCCGCAAGGCGTCGCGCAATCTCATGGCGCCAGCTTTCCGCATCGCGCTCGTCCGCGTCCCCGTTCACGCCGGCACCGGGGGCGCCAACCTTCTGGTTGGCCGAGCCCCCGCGCCGATCGAGGTAGTCGTTCAACTTCTCGAATGTCCGAGCCAGGCTGGCGAGGAGCCTGGCGCTGCGCTCACTGGCGACACTTTCGGGGTCGTCGTCATGCGCCTCGATCCGACGCAAACGGCGGTCGAGTTCGGCATAGAAGCGACGGACCATGTCGAGCCGCCGCTCGCTGAGGTTGGAGGCGCCACCAGGCGCGGCAACGTCGTGGCACGGAACGGCCAGGCTGCCCTGCGGATCGATGCCCGGGCGCGGCGCTTGTTGACCCGCCTCGGGCGGACGATCGACCTCGGGCTTGGACCAGCACTCCTTCTTGCGTCGGCGATAGATGCTCGATCGCGGTATCGTGAAGCGCTCGGCAAGCTCTCCTATCGTGCATTTGCCGGATTCGTAGTCGGCACGCACTTGCACCCAGTCGATGCGACTGATGCGGGGGACCGTTTGGGTCGAAATCTGCACCCCCCCAGAACAAAAAAAGGCAACCACCTAGGTGATCGCCCATCCTCCTGGCCGCACTTCTCCGACCATACGAATTTTTTACATCGTCACCGTCACGCTGTCAACAGAAATCGTGATGACTAACAGAAGTTTTGGTCACATATACATGAGAAATACTGTCGAACCGGTCATGCTAACCCGGCTCGCGCCGACCGGGGATAAGTCGTCGTCACCGGTCGGCGAAGTCATCGACGAGGTAGTCGAAGTAGTCGTCTTCCTCGACACGCTCCTCGCTGATCGCGAAATGACGTACGGAGATACCCGCAAGGTGCACCGTCTCGCGCGACCCGCTCACGAGGGGATGCCACCAGGCCAGATCACGGCCTTCGGCGAGCCGGCGATAGGCACACGAGGCGGGCATCCACGGAATCTGCGTGATGGTCTGCGGCGTCATCGGCAAGCAATCGGGCACGCGCACGTGGCGGTTCGCATAGTCGGTGCATCGGCACTGACCGATGTCGAAGAGGCGGCAGGAGAGGCGCGTCTGATGCAATTCGCCGGTATCGACATCCTCGAGCTTGAGAAGGCAGCAACGGCCGCAACCGTCACAGAGCGCCTCCCACTCGTCGTGTGACATCTCCGCCAGGCTTTTGTTTCGCCAATATGGTAAGGAATCACTCAAGCCGACGCCTCAGGCACGGGCCACGGGCGCACGCGGCAGGACTGTCGTGCGCCAGCGACCACTGCTACCAAGGCGGCCTCGACGTCAAGGCTGTCGATGGACGGGATGGCGGAGGGGGCACGGCGACGGCCGAGAGCAAGGCGAAGCTGGCGTCGGGTGAGCGAAGCGCGCGAGCGAAAGTGGGATTGGCTGCAGATCGGGACAGGTCGGAAACGTGAGCGACTGGTTCTTCAAGCGTGGTGGCGGAAGCCGGTTCATCAGTCCGTTGGCGGTGGACGCCTGGCTGGATTCGAGCCTCTATCGCCTCTGGTGCATGCTGCTCGACAAGTGGGCCGCCGCGGCTGCCTTCGCCGGACGGTTCAGGGTCACCGGCTTGCGGCGGGTCGCATGCGAGGTTCTCTCGGAAGGCTTCACGCTGGGCACGGCAGGCGCGGCCGCCATGCTGCTGCTCGCCATTCCATCGTTCCAGGCCGTCGACCGTGAGGACTGGCTGGCGCGCGGCGAGTACAGCGTGACGCTGCTCGACGTGAACGGCAAGGAAATCGGCAAGCGCGGCGTTTTGCACTCGGACGCGGTGCCGCTGGAGGAGATCCCCGATTATCTCATCAAGGCGACGCTGGCGACGGAGGACCGCCGCTTTTATCAGCACATCGGCATCGACTTCCTCGGAACCGCGCGCGCCCTCATCGAAAACCTCAGAGCGAACGCGGTGGTCCAGGGCGGCAGCACGCTCACCCAGCAGCTGGCAAAGAACCTCTTCCTGACGTCGGAACGCTCCATCGAGCGCAAGATCAAGGAGGCGTTCCTCGCCTTCTGGCTCGAGACGCATCTGACCAAGCAGGAGATCCTGAAGCTCTATCTCGACCGGGCCTATCTCGGTGGCGGCGCCTTCGGCGTCGAAGCGGCCTCGCAGTTCTATTTCAACAAGTCCGTTCGCGACCTCACGGTGGCGGAGGCGGCGCTGCTCGCCGGGCTCTACAAGGCGCCGACCAGCTACGCCCCGCACATCAATCTCGCGGCCTCCCGCCAGCGCACGACGGAGGTGCTCGACAACCTCGTCGAGGCGGGCTTCATGACGGAAGGACAAGTCCACGCCGCCCGCATCAATCCCGCCGAAATCGTGCAGATCGAGAACCCGAACAGCCCGGACTGGTTCCTCGACTGGGCGTTCGAGGAAGTGCGGCGGCTGCTCGACGGGCGCAACACGTATGTCGTGACAGCACGAACGACAATCGACCTCAGACTTCAGCAGGTCGCCGACAATGCCGTGGCGCACGTGATGCGGACGGACGGCAAGGTGCAAAAGCGTAGTCAGACCGCGTTGGTCGCCATGGAGACGGATGGCGCGGTGCGTGCCCTCGTCGGCGGCCGCGACTATGGCGAAAGCCAGTTCAACCGGGCGACGTCCGCCCGCCGCCAGCCGGGCTCGTCGTTCAAGCCCTACGTCTATCTGACGGCGGTCGAGCATGGCTACCGGCCGAATACCATCGTCAGCGACACGCCCTTCTCGTGCGGACGAGGCCACGTCGTCAAGAACTACTCAGGCGGCTACGGCGGCCGGCTGACGCTGGCCTCGGCCCTCGCACGCTCGACGAACACGGTCGCCGTAAAGCTCAGCCACGAGGTCGGGCGCGAAACCGTCATCGACAACATGGAGCGCATGGGCATTCGGCGGGTGCGGCCGAGCTGCACGATGGCGCTCGGCGACGACGGCATTACGGTGCTGGAGCAGACTGGGGCCTATGCGGTGTTCGCAAACGGAGGCATGTCGGCCAAGCCCTACGGTATTCTCGACATCACGTCGAGCAGCGGGGAGGTGGTCTACCGCCGCGACCGGGATGCCGAGCCGCGGGTCCGGCTCTTCGAGGAGCGCGTCGTCGCGGACCTCAATTACATGCTGGGGGAGGTGGTGACGGCCGGTACGGGCAAGCGCGCCTTCCTGGATTTCACGACGTCGGGCGGCAAGACGGGCACCAGCTCGAGCTATCGCGATGCGTGGTTCCTCGGGTTTACGGGCAAGTACGCAGCAGGGGTCTGGTTCGGCAACGACGATTTCACGCCGACGGCGCGCGCCACGGGGGGCAGCGTGCCCGCCTCGATCTGGCGCGAGTTCATGGTGGGGGCGCACGATTCACCGAACATCCCGGCAATACCCGGATTGCCGCTCCACCCGAACCAGATCGCCGAACTGCAGCGGCTTGCGGCGCTCGCCAAGAGCCAGCCGACCGCTGCGACCGAAGAGGAGCGCAACAGAATAATGCCGGTCGCGACGCGGGACCTGCTCGCGGCGATCGCGGAAAAGCTGCGTGAGGCGAGCGAACAGGCGGAGGCGCTCGGCGAGCGGGCAGCGCTCGATGGCAACGGCATCGCCCGTGGAGCGGCGCAATGAGGCGGCGCGCGGGATCGAGGCTCGGCGACACCCGGCGTCGCGGCGGCCAACAAATCGTCCACGCCGCCCGGAGCATGTGACGTGCGCCCGGTGGGTCTGATCCGATATCGCAAGCGGCCACCCGAGGCCCTGCGGTTCCTCGTCAACTTCGCGATCCTGGTGGTGGTGGCGCTCGTCACGGGCATCGGCAGCGCGTGGTATGCCATCAGCGCCGGCACGCCGCTCTGGGTGCGGAAAATCGGTCCTTGGACGGTCTGGGCGGCGGCTGGTCGGGTCGACGCCGATCCCTATACGCGCGCCTATATCGCCCGCTCGGGACGCCTGCCCGTGACCAGCACGTCGGCGCTCTATTATTTCGCCACGACCGACAGTGACGGGCGCAGGCTCGATGCCGACTGCACGTATCAGATCGAGGGACGCGGACCGAACGCGGAGTGGTGGAGCCTCACCGCATACGATCTCAACGGTCAACTCATGCGAACGGTGGCCGAGCGCTATTCGCTCAACGGGTCGGCGCTGCTGCGCGATCATTCGGGCAACTACAAGATTTTCCTCGCTCGCGAACCCGTCCCGGGCAACTGGCTGCCCACGGGCGGCGATAGTCGGATGCAGCTCGTCCTGCGCGTCTATCGACCGACCTACCGAGCCGACGAGCGCACGAGCAGCGAGGAGGCCGCAGAGCTGCCGTCGATCCGGAGGCTCAAATGCTGAGGCTGAAGGGACTGCTCGACAGCTGGACATACTATTATGTGCTGCTCGGAGTGCTGGCGGGCGGGCTCGTTCACGTGCTGGCGATCCTGACGCTGCCCCACATCGCACCGGCGCGCGCATGGCAACAGCTCGGTGTGCGCTATCCCGTCAATACGCTGCAGGTGCTGGCCCGGGCAAAACCGGGCGAGATGGCGCTGCCGCTCATGTCACCGGACGTGCACTACGCCGTTTGCCAGTTCGACGTGACGAAAGGCGCCGTCACCTTTTCCACGGAGATGCTCGAGGGTTCCTGGTCGATCGCCATCTACAATCGCCTCGGCCTCAACAGCTACACGATCGGCGGAACCGACCTGCAGCATCAGAAGATTTCGCTGGTATTGACGCGCTCGCAGGCTGAAACGACGTCGGCCCCCGTTGCCGAAGGCGCGATGGCAAGCACACTCACCGTGCCGCTCACGGAGCCCAAGGGCATCGTAATCCTGCGTGCGCCCGTCAAGGGCCCGGCCTACGAAGCCCTCACCACCGAGGCGCTCTCGCGCGCACGATGCGAAGAAACCGAAGAATAGTCTCGGCAGGATGGACGATCGCTTGCGAAGCCGACGCGAACGCGAAGGCACGACCGCTCCCGCGTCACCTACTCGCCCGGGATGCCGGCCGCCGCCAGACGGGTGTCGCTCTGCTGCGGACGGTCACCGTAGCGCTCGATGCGCACCCCCGGGAAGATCACGACCTCACAATTTCCATCCCCAGTCGAGGCGACGCGGCGACGGCGCGTGCCGCTCTCGCGCGGTCCGAATTCAAGAATAATCCCCATGTGCAGTCCCCCGCCCGGATTGCCGCCAAGCCACCCCAGCGTGGCGGGACCCGGAAATGCACGTCCATGCGATGCGCCGAACTTGCACGAACATGGTTTTCCAAATGAGGGTTAACCGCTGTCTAAGAGCAAGATATTGCTGACGTCATGATATGAAAATGACTTCGGAGTGTGCTGATTTGGCAAGTATCCGAGGTCAAGTTGTATTGGCGCGAAATAATGCGGAACATCAGTTGAGCCAATCGGTGAGGAAATGCCTCCCACCCCGATCCTCAACCTCGATGATCCAGATATCCCGATCGTATGAGAGGAGGCCGGCGAGGCGCTCGTCCACCTCGCGCTCCGGGCGGGCATCGCCATCGAATTCGGCAGCCCAACTCTGCGCCGGTCCTTCCGGCGAGAGCGAGGGAGGTGCGGGGGAAAACAGCCAGGCGAGGCCCCCGAGGTCGCAAATCTTGATGTAGATCGCACCTGCATCGCGGTCGCCGCGGCGAACCAGCATCGCGCTCGCCCCTGCGGCGTTGACCCGCCGCAGATAGGCCTGGACCCAGACTTCCGATTTCAGACGCATGAGCGGACAGGAGCCGACTTCAACACGAACGTCAATGCCCGCCGCTCAATTCCACTCCGCCACGATGGTCATGCGCACATTGCCGGCGCGGCTGATCTGGCTGACGAGCCGGCCGGATATCCGCCCCGTCGGCGCCATGCCGTGATCACGCTCGAAGGCGCGGATGGCCGAACGCGTGGCGGCATCCTGCTCGCCCGTCGCCGGCCCCCCCGCATAGCCCAGTCGAACCAGCAATTCCTGGACGCTGCGCGTGACGCGGCGGGCATTCTCGCTCGCCGAACGCGGGTTGCCGTCACCGCGCATGGAGGTTCCGCCGAAAACGAGGTGCTTCAAGAGCGCCTGGCCGGGTTCAGCCGTGATTGCGAGACCTTCGTCGAATTCGTAGGCCATCACCGCAGCGCGGGTCATGAGGCCGACAACCCCATCGATCGGCCCGGGTTCATAGCCCCGCTCGATCAACTCTCTCTGAATAGTGGCGACCGGATTGGACTTCGTCGGATCCTCGCCACTCGCGGCGGCCGTTGGCGCGGCGTTCGAGGCGCCAGCGCCGCTGCCGGAGCCGGCCGAGGGGCTCGAAAGGCCTGGCACGGGTGCCTGGTCGACGATCCGAACGAGGCGCGCCCCGCCGCCTGCTCCAGAGGTCGTGTCGATCGTCGCTCCGCCGGTGCCGGCGGCGGCCTGGGGCCACGCCTGCGACTCTACCGGGGCTCGCCACCTTGCGCCGGTCCCCTCGGCCTGCAAGAAGAGGGCATTGCCTGCGACCCCTGCCATCAGCAGCAGAGGGCCGAGGATCGAGAAGCGCGCTTGAATCGGTGTCATGGTCCTCAACGCCGTACAATTCCGGGCCATTCCCCCAAAGCTATGCCCCGACAGGGTGAAGCTTTCCTGAATTCGGCTCTGACAAGTCGCTGCAATGTCGATATTTTTTGTCGCCGTTAGGGGTGTCCGACGGCGGTGTGGAAGAAAGCGAGGCGGCAATGGCGAGCAAACCGGCCGACATCGACGCGATCCGCGAGGACTTTGCCTACCTGGACGATTGGGAGGACCGTTACCGCTATGTCATCGAGCTCGGGCGGGCGTTGCCCGTGCTGGCGAGTGAGGCCCACAACGACGCCAACAAGGTCCGCGGCTGTGCCAGTCAGGTCTGGCTCGAAACGCACGTCATTCCGACGGAGGACCCCGCCAATCCGCGCCTTGAATTCCTCGGCGACAGCGACGCCTCCATCGTCAAGGGACTCATCGCGGTGTTGTTTGCCCTCATGTCCGGACGTCGGGCACGCGAGATCCTCGAAATCGATGCCCAGAGCGTGTTCGCGGAGCTGGGCCTGACCGAGCACCTTACACCACAGCGCTCGAACGGCCTGGCGTCCATGGTCGAGCGCGTGCGTGCCGACGCGCGGCGGGCCTCGGCTGTGGGGAGCGGAGGCGGATCGGCCTAGGGGCCGCGAAGGGCCCGGCCAGCGGCTGCCCGGCGGCCACAGCTCAATCGCCGTCGAGCCCCGGGCGGTAGCCGTCGGCACCCCAATGGGTAAAGCGTGGAACGGTCTGGCGCGCCGGTCTCGCGATCCCATAATGCACCGCCAGCATCTGGAGCGCGATCTCGAGGATGTGTTTGCCGGAACGGGGTGACCAGCCCATGCGCCGTTCGACCTCCGCGATGCCGGTCTGCTCGCAACAAACGAGCCGCAAGACCAAAGCAAGGTCCCTGCCCACGGCATCGAGCGCTCGATAAACTCGCTCGCGGGCCGCGAGCACGTCGTCACGCAGATCGCCCGGGTTCGGGGCCGGGCCCCTGCGACCGGAACGGCCGGCGCCGCCCGCCGGCGCCCACGACATCGTCACACGGGGCTCCATGGAGGCGAACGTATAGTCGCGCCGCAACCGCTCGCCGGCCGCGAACGCCTCGTCCGAGATGAACGGCTTGCCGTCCCGGCCGGTGCGGCTCCGCAACCAGGCGAGGGGGCTTTCCATGAGGTTCTCCACCAGCACGTCGGCTTGGCGCGGGCCGACCGGGCGCGACACCTCGACGCGATGCTGGCCGGTGAACCCATCCCCGTCGCACATCCGGCGTTTCAACCAGGCGAGGCCGGCGGGTGATAGGCGCACCCGACCACCGTCACGCGTCAGCACACCCGATGAGAGCGCGGCTTCGACGATCGAGTTCTCGATGTCGAGGGATCGCGACTGCATTTCGCCGTCGGGGCCGTTCGGAACCGCAATGCACCAGCGTGACGTGCCCGGCCCGATGGCCAGGTGCGCGTTTGGGCGGGCAAGCGCCTTGACCAGGGCAAGGAGACCGATTCCGGCGTGCGCCCCGCTTCCGGTCGTCGTTCGCGCGATCATCGGCAGTCCTCTCCCGGAATACCGTGGATGCCGGCCCCGCGCAGGCGGACCATCGCAATGGCTTCCAGGACATCGAGGGCCTGATCGAACGGCGCCTCGTCGCGCCGCAGTTCGATCAAGCGGCAGGCATGGGCGACGGTCGTGCGGTCGCGATCGAAGAGGCGACCGACCTCCGTCAACGTCAGTCCGCAAGTGACGTGCGCAAGATACATCGCAACCTGTCGCGCAAAGGCGATCGGGGCCCGTCCGCGCGTGCGCAAGGCGAGTTCCGCCAAGCCGACGCCGTGGACGCTCGCAACGAGTGCGACGAGCGATGATCCCACCGCGATGCGCACTCCCCGTTGCTCGGCGTCGAGCAAGCCGGGGGCGTGACGAATGGCAGCTACGTGGTCAAGTTGTCGAAGCATTTTTCAACCCTGTCACTGGAGCACTGGCACCAGGACAAGATTAGGCACGATATGGCGTGCGGGGACTGTGACGGGCCTCACAGTGAAATGATGGGTGCCCTCGAGGGTAAATTTCCCCATCCAAACGAAGGGTGGAGGCAAGCCATCGGCCGCCGATCGCTCGCAGAGCAATCGGGAGCCGGGGTTTGGTCCTCGTTCGTGTCACAGCACCTCGGCGCGCACGCGGTTCGCGCAGCTGTGGCTGGCGGTGGGTCGAAGGGCGCGCCGGGTCCTGCGCGCCAGTCCGGAGGTACGGGGGGAGGCAGGAAATGCGGGGCGCTAGACGCGGACGGCCTTGGGGCGACCAGTCTTGCGGCGCTGACCGAGCCCCATCTGCTTTGCCAGCTGGGAACGGGCCCTGGCATAGTTGGGCGCCACCATCGGGTAATCGGCCGGCAAGCCCCACTTCTCGCGATAGTCCTCGGGCGAGAGATCGTAATGCGTGCGCAGGTGCCGCTTGAGCTGCTTGAACTTCTTGCCGTCCTCCAGGCAGATGATGAAATCGGGGGTGACCGATTTCTTGATCGGGACGGCCGGACGAAGCTCCTCGCGGGCCAGCGGCTCGCTTCGATTGGTTGCCCGCGACAAAGCGTCGTGGACTTCGCTGATGAGGCTCGAGACGTCAGTCACGGCAACCGCGTTGTGACTGACGAAGGCAGCCACGATCTCGGCGGTGAGTTCGATCAACTCGTAGCGCTCCTGCGAGTTCGGATCGTCCATTGCGTTACTCCCTTTGCCGCGTACCCCCCGTCATGTCCCACGCCGATCGACCGATCGATGCGCCGGAACACGGCGAGCCCCCTCATGACGAAGCGCTCATCGGGGCCGCCGCCAACCGGTCCCGATCTGTGCATCGTCTTGGTGAATCTGGTCGCGGTCCTCTTCGATAAACATGTTCACTCTGCGCGCGACTGCACCCGCAACAGAAGCGCCCATGCGCTCATCTGTAGCGATACTACGGGTGCCAGATCAACTTTGAATTCGCAGAAACATTAAGCGCATAGCGAGAGTAGTCTTCGAGCTTTCGCCACATTCAGACAGAAGGTTCGGCAGACAACGGGCACTGCATACGATGGGTCACTTGCCCGCCGTGAGCGTTGGATCGCTGTGGAATGGTGCCCAACAAGTATTCGTGAACCTTGTCGCTGGTCACGCGTTGGCCAGCTCGCCGAGGACTCACTGCCAATAGTACGCCAGTAGCGAACCGCCCAGCAGCACCGTGGTCCAGAAGGCCATGCTGCCGGTCGGCCATTGGCGACCGAGCAAGCCATGTGGCCCGTTCTGGCGGGTGAGGGTGTCCAGCGCATAGGAGCCACTCGCTCGCACGACGCCCGAGCCGAACCTCCAGAGTTCGGAGAGCAGCATCCAGAGCGTTGCGGCCACCCATGCTCCGGGGCGACGCCAGAGCCAGTCGAAATCGAGCGTGATCGTCAGCGTGCGCCTCAGCCAGCCGAGCATCAGGAAGAAGGCGAGGCCGGAAAAGAGCAGCAACTGCAGCTGATAGACGATGTGCGATGCCGTGTTGGGCTCGTAGTCCACCGGGTGCGGCAGGAGATCGTAGAGCAGGCGGGGGGCAACGCCCACGGCAATGCAGGCGACCGAGAGCAGCGCCATGACGGCAAGCATGTTGAGCGGCGGCTCGGCCGGGCGAAGGCCGGAATCCCGGTCGAAAAAGACGAACCAGGGAAGCTTCAGACCAGCATAAATCATGGCACCGGCCGAGGCTGCCGCGAGCAGAAACCAAACGGTCGCCAGATGGGCCTCGGCCACGGATGCGGTGATGAGCGATTTGGCGGAAAAGCCCGCCGTGAACGGGAACGCAGCGAGCGAGAGCGCGCCGATCACGGTGAAAAGGCAGGTGAGCGGCATGGTCCGGAACAATCCGCCGAGATCCGTACACTTGCGCTTACCGGTCATCAGCAGCACCGATCCGGCCGCCATGACCAAGAGGGTCTTGTAGAGGATGTGCGCGAAGGCATGGGCTGCCGCGCCGTTGAGCGCCAGTGTCGTGCCGACACCGACGGCCGTTACCATGAAGCCAACGTGATTTACGATGCTGTAGGCGAGAACGCGGCGCACGTCGTTCTCGAGGATCGCAAAGACGATCCCGTAGAACACCATGAAGAGACCGATCGGCACGAGCAGTTCGACCCCCGGAAAGCCGCGGATGAGCGCATACACAGCCGTCTTGGTCGTAAATGCGGAAAGGAAAACCATGCCGCTCCAGGACGCCTCGGGATAGCTGTCGGGCAGCCAGGCCGCGAGCGGTGGGGCGCCGGCGTTGATGAGGATGCCGGCCAGCATGAGCACGCGCGGCCAAGTCGAGATATCGAAGGCCACGAAGGCGATCGAACCCGTCGAGGCCACCTCGCCGGCAATCCCCGCCATGAGCAGGACCCCGCCGAGAAAGTGAATGGCGGCATAGCGCAGGCCCGCCCCGCGCGCCGCAGGACCGCCCGCGAAGACGACGAGCGTCGAGGCGATGGCCATCACTTCCCAGAAAACGAAGAGCGTGATCAGATCACCCGCAAACACCGCCGAAATCGCCGCACCGCCATAAACGAAGGCGGCCGGTATCTCGAGACGGTTCGACTGGCCGAGCGCAAAGACCGCCCCCGTCACGGCCACCAGCGAAAAGACGAGGCCGAACAAACGGCTCAGATCGTCGCCCGCAACGGGGACCAGGGTGTGGCCGAGCCATTGGTGGGTCAGCTGCGGCCCATCGCCGGTCGCGAGCACGAGGAGCACCGAGAGGATCGGGGCGCCGAGCACCAATAGCGGTCTGAGCACGGCCGGCAGCAGCGGCAGCAGCAGGCCGGCGACGATGAGCGGCAGGCCCGGCGGATACGTGTTCGCCTCAATCATCATAATAGGTATCCGGGCGCTTGAGGACGAGGCCGAGAAGCTTCGATCCAGCCACGAGGACGACGCACACGGCAAAGCCGAACCAGGCGCCGAAACCGAAGCCGTCCTCGATGCCGAAATGGTTGTAGTGCTCGACGAAAAGATCGGCGAGCACGGTCAGGGCGAGGAGTGCGGCGAACGCTCCCCAGAGCACGCGCACGGTGCCCGGTCGCACCAACCAGTGATCCTGACGCGGCTCGCTCATCGGCCTTCTCCAACCACGACCATCTGACGTGCCAGTTCGAGAACAGGGTCGGGATAGAAAAAGAGGGCGAGCGTCATGAGCGCGGTCATCGAAATGGCGAACACGATCTGCCAGGGCGCGCCGTGGAATTCATCGGCGCGGGCATGACCAGACGCATGCGCGGCGCCGACGTCGGCGGCGGGGGGCAGGAACGCGGTGTAGATGATCGGGAGGAAATAACAAGCGTTGAGCACCGTGCTCGCCACGATGACGGCAACCGCGAACCATTGCCCGCTGCCAGCCGCCCCCGAAAGGATGAACCACTTGCCGAGAAAGCCGGCCGTCGGCGGCAACCCGATCATACTTATCGCGCCGATCGCGAATGCGCCCATGGTCACAGGCATACGCCGTCCGATGCCACGCATCTGGCTGATCTCGGTGATGTGGGCGGCGGTGTAGACGGAGCCGGCGGCAAAAAAGAGCGTGATCTTGCTGACGGCGTGCGCGGCGATGTGCATGGCGGCGCCAACGGCCGAGATCGGTGTCAGGATGGCGGCCGCCAGGATCACGTAGGAGAGCTGCGAGACCGTCGAATAGGCGAGGCGCTTCTTGAGGTTGTCCTGGTGGAGCGCGATGAGGGAGGCGGTTATCAGCGTGAAGCCGGCGAGCCACACGAGCCACTCGCCCTGACCCGAGGCGGAAAGCGCGTCGAGACCGAAGGTGTAGACCACGACCTTGAGGAGCGTGAAGACGCCGGCCTTGACGACCGCAACGGCGTGCAGCAGCGCCGAGACCGGGGTCGGCGCTACCATCGCGGCCGGCAACCAGAAATGGCCAGGCATCAGGGCGGCCTTGCCGATCCCGAAGGCGAAGAGAAAGAGGAGAAAGCCGAGCGTCGCATAGTCCGCCTTGCCGGCCAGGACACCACCAGCGGTGAAATCCGTGGTTCCGGCGAGCGCATAGGTGAAAATCACGGCCGGCAGCAGCAGGACCACCGACGATCCCATCAGGAGCGCGAGATAGACGCGTCCGGCGGCGACCGCCTCGCTGTTGGCCTTGTGGACGACAAGCGGGTAGGTGGAGATCGTCAGGATCTCGTAGAAGATGAAAAGCGTGACGAGGTTCGCCGAGAGGGCGAGCGCGATGGTTGCTGCAATCGCGATGGCGAAGCAGAGATAGAAAACGGTCTGACGCGGCTCGTCGTTGCCACGCATGTAGCCGATCGAATAGATCGAATTCACGATCCAGAGGCCGCTCGCGATCACCGCGAACAGCATGCCGAGAGGCTCTACGGCGAACGCGATCGAAAAGCCGGGCGCGATCTCTGCGACCTCGAGACCAGGGCGGGCGCCGGCGAGCACACGCCCGGCGAGTTCGACGATCCCGAGAAAAAGCGCTGCGGCCGTCGCGAGCGTCGCGGTCTCGCGCAGATTGCGCTCGAACGAGAACAGCAGAATTAGCAGGCAGCCAAGCGGGGCGACCAGCAGGATCGCGGCGAGCAGCTCGACATCGGAAAGGGAAGCGAGCATCAGGGACCCCTTGCGATCAGCATCTCGGCGGCCGCGCGCGCGAGGTCGGCCCCGTATGTCGCATCGAGACCGAGGGCCACGACCGCGAGCGTCAGGACCGCGAGCGGGACCGTCATGGTCCACGGCGAACTGGCAACCGACGGCTTGCGGTAGGCCATCACCTCCGGCTGCGGGCGCATGAACGCCAGTTCCAGGACGCGCCCGACGTAGAACAGGGAAATCAGCGAAGAGACCATGATGGCGATCACCATCCACCACCAACCCTTCTCTATGGCCCCGAGCGCCAGATACCACTTGGAAACGAAGCCGGCCGTGCCCGGCACACCGACGAGGCTCATGCCCGCGATGGCGAAGGCGAGCAACGTCAGCGGCATCCGCCGGCCGATGCCGGCGAGGTCCTCGAGCCGACAGGTGCGCCACTGCAGGAACACGAAGCCGACGGCGAGGAAGAGGGCGGCTTTCGTGACGGCATGGTTGAGGAGATGCACGAGGCCGCCCGTCAGGCCGTCGAGATTGGCGAGGCCGACCCCGAGCGTCATGTAGCCGATCTGTGAGACGGAGGAATAAGCGAGCAGCCGCTTGATGTCGCTCTGGAAGAACGCCACGATCGAGGCGCCGAAAATGCCGGCGAGCGAGAGCGCTATCAGGATGTCGTTGATCGGGAGGGCCTCGAAGATGCGGCTCGCCGTGAAGACGGAATAGAAATACCGCACCATGAGATAAATCGCGACCTTGGTGGCCGTGGCGGCGAGGAAGGTCGTCGCGAAAGACGGCGCATAGGCATAGGCGCCAGGCAACCAGCTGTGGAGCGGAAAGAGCGCGAGCTTGAGGCCGAGGCCGACGAAGAGGAAGGCGAGGGCGGCGAGAACGGGCGGGGCGAAGCCGAGCGCACCGAGACGCGTCGACACGTCGACCATGTTGAGGCTGCCCGTCAGACTGTAGAGGAAGCCGACACCGATGACATAGAAGGTCGCCCCGATGGTCCCCATGACGAGATACTGGTAGGCCGCGACCAGTGCCCGGCGGTCGCGACCGAGCGCGATCATCGCATAAGCTGAGAGCGAGGAAATCTCGAGGAATACGAACGCGTTGAACGCGTCACCCGTCACCACGATTCCGACCAGGCCACAAAGGCAAAGCAGGTACATGGTGTAGAACCACGCCTGCTTGTGCGATGCGATCTCGCTTTCGACGCTGCGCAGCGCGAAGGGCACCATCACCGCCGATACACCGGTGACGAGGAACAGCAGGAAGGCGGACAGCCGGTCGATCCGGTACTCGATCCCCCACGGCGGTGGCCAGCCACCGAGATGGTAGGAGATCACCTCCCCCCCGGCGACCTTGCCGAGGAGGAGAAACGCCATCACCGCGCACGCCCAGGTGACGAGCAGCGAAACGGCCCATGCGAGATGGCCGCGCGGCAACACGGCGGTCAGCAGCGAGCCGATCAGCGGCGTCACCACAACGAGCGCCGGCAACTGCTCGGCGAGGCCCATGGTCGCGGATGCGTTCATCGATCCTCATCCATCTCAAGGATGCGGTCCTCGTCGATCGATCCGTAACTCTCGTGGATGCGAACGACGAGCGCGAGGCCAAGGGCGATTGTCGCGACACCGACGACGATCGCGGTCAGGA
Organism: Hyphomicrobiales bacterium; assembly: GCA_016125495.1. Taxonomy (NCBI): domain Bacteria; kingdom Pseudomonadati; phylum Pseudomonadota; class Alphaproteobacteria; order Hyphomicrobiales; species Hyphomicrobiales bacterium. The sequence goes on from WGLQ01000015.1 coordinate 48,667, forward strand.
TCAGTACGTGCGGCAACGGGTTGGAATAGACCGCGAACCGTGGATCGAGGATTGGCGCCGTACCGCCGAGGATCTTGCCCGGTGAAATGTAGAGGAGAAAGACGGAGGTCTGGAACAACGCGACGCCAACGAGCTTCTTGATGAGGTTGTCCTTGGCGATGACAATGTAGAGCCCGGCCACCATGAGGAAGATGGTGATCCAGTGATTGTAGTGGGCGATGAATTCGGAAAGCAAAGGGTTCATCGGCCACGCCCCGCAAAGAGATAGAAAAGCGCCGCCATGGTCGAAGCGACCGTGACGAGAACACCGAGTTCGACGAGGATGATGCCGATGTGCTGGCCGTGCGCCGGATCGTGGCTGTCGAGAACGGAATAGTTGAGGAACTGGCCACCGAGAAGCATCCCGGCGACGCCGACCCCGGCAAAGATCAGAACGCCGAGCGGCGCAAGCACGGCCAGAACGCGCAGCGGCACCACGCGCTGGACGGCATCGAGACCGAAAATGAGCGCATAGAGGATGAGGGTCGCCGCCACGATCACACCGGCCTGGAAGCCACCGCCAGGTCCAAAGTCGCCGTGGAACTGCACATAGAGCGCGAAAATCAGCATGAATGGCATGAGGAGCTTGGCGACGACGCGCAGGATGATGTCGAGCTTCATTTGCGATGCCCCTTGCCGCGCGCGTGCTGTGGCCGGCGCTTGGTTGCGGCTGCGCCGCCCTCGGCGCGCGGCTTCAAGTCGTCGGTGAAGAGGCGCGGAATGCCGCGCGTGGCTTCCGCCTTGACATCGTCGGGCAGAGCCTCGCCCTCGTCATCGGCGGTTCGGGCGCCGGGGCGCCGCATGCCGGTCAGCAACATGAAAACGCCAATGCCCGCGGTGAAGACGACAGCCACCTCGCCGAGCGTATCCATGCCACGGTAGCTCGCCAGAATCGACGTCACGACGTTGGGCACCGTCGTCTCCTCGATGGACTTGGCGAGGTATCGGTCGGCGACGTGTTTGTGGATCGGCGCGTCGGCGGTGCCAAACTCCGGCAGGCCGAGCGTGGCGTAGATCAGAACGCCCGCGGTGACCAGCGCGAGGGTCAGCGCCACGCCCCCCGAGTGCAGCGGACCGGCCGAGCGCGCGCTCGTGAGGTAGAGGGCACTGAGGAACAGTACGGTCGACATGCCGGCGCCGACGGCCGCCTCGGTCATCGCGACATCGACGGCATCGAGCACCACGAACACGCTCGCCATGAGGAAACTATAGATGCCGGCGAGGATGACGACGCCGAACAGGTCCTTCATGCGCATGATGGCCAGAGTGACGATGGCCATCAGGGTCAGGAGGATCATGTTGATGAAGGCTTCCATGCCGCCTCCCTCAGCGCCGTGCAGCCGGCTTGCCGGCGCGCTGATGGCGCGGATCGGCGAGCTTCAGCGAATCGTCGGAGACCCGCGGCCTCAGCCCGGCATAAAGCGCGGCGCGCGCCAGGGCATGGCTCGCAACCGGGCTCGTGAAAAAGAACAGCAGGAGAAGAACGAGCAACTTCAGAGAGATCAGGGTGAATCCGGACTCCAACACCAAGCCGGCGATGATGAGCGCGGCGCCGAGCGTGTCGATCATGCCGGCCGCGTGCATGCGGGTGAACATGTCCGGCATGCGGATGATCCCGATCGCGCCGGTGACAACGAAGAACGAGCCGAGCCCGAGGAGGCTGGCCGTTGCGATTTCCCGGGCCAGCTCCAGCATCAAGCCTCGTCCTCCGTCCCGCTGCCGCCGAGCGTGCCGTAGCGCCAGTATTTGAGGACCGCCAGCGTACCAACCAGGTTCAAGAGACCATAGGTGATGCCGATGTCCAGGAAATCCGGCCGTCCGGTCATGAAGCCGAACACTGCAAGGAGGAGAATGGCGAGGGTGCCGATGGTGTTGGCGGCGAGTACCCGGTCGAAAACCGTCGGGCCGCGCAGCGCGCGAACCAAGGCAAGAGCGAGGGCAACGAGAATTGCCGTGGCGACCGCGGCGAACATCATCAGCTCCCCTCGAAGGATTTGACGCGCCTGTCCATGGAACCGGCGACGACGTCTTCGGCGCCCTCCTTGGTCAAGGCATGCACCGTGAGCGACTGGCCGGCGATGCCGACCGTGACCGTTCCCGGCGTCAGGGTGATGGAGTTGCCATAGGTGCAGAGACCGACGGCGGTGCGCTGATGGCCCTCGACCTCGACCATCCTCGGTGAGATGGGCAGCGACGGGGACCAGATGATGCGGGCGACCGAGACGCTGGATTTGGCGATTTCCCAAGCGAGCCAGGGCCAATAGGTCATGGCGCCCCAGGCAAATCCGATCGGGTGGCCTTCATCGTCGATGAGGCCCATGCGGCTGGTCAACGCCACGACGCCCAGGACCGATAGCGCGCCGAGCGCCAACAGCATGGGTGTATAGTGGCCGGAAAGCAGCAGCCAGAAGACCGAAAGAAAGAAAGCCAGGCTCGCGAGCCGCATCATTCCCCCGAATTCAAAGGCCCGCGGCGAGTCCCACTCCGGATGCCCTCACCAAGTGCCACGGTTCTATTACAATCGCGCCCAATATCAAGGCCGTTCGCGGTCCAAGAGCATGTTCGAGGCAGGCGTATGCGCTGCTCCCGACGACGGGGCCTAGGAAGGCGCTGCGCCAACGACTATCCTGTCCGTCAAGTCGTCGCTGCGAGTGACCTGCCCCGGTGCTCGACGAGCCGCCATTCCCCAGGCGCAGCGAGCCGTGCAGATGTGGAGCCGAGATGAGCAAGCCGCAAGAGACACAGCGCCCGCGCGTCCAGAAATCGGACGACGAATGGAAGGCGCAATTGACGAGCGAGCAGTACCGCGTCGCGCGCAAGCATGGCACCGAACGTGCCTTCAGCCACGCGTATCACGCCCACAAGGACGCCGGCATCTACAAGTGCGTGTGCTGCGGCTCACCGCTGTTCGATGCAGAGGCCAAGTTCGATTCCGGCACCGGTTGGCCGAGCTATTTCGAGCCGGTCAGCCCCGATGCCGTGACGGAGCACGTGGACCGCAGTTGGCTGATGGTGCGAACCGAGGTGCGCTGCGCGACATGCGATGCCCATCTCGGTCACGTCTTTCCGGATGGACCCGAGCCGACCGGTCTCAGATACTGCATGAACGGGGTTGCACTCGACTTCGAGCCATCGCAGGACTGACCTGCCGATCGGCCGCCCGAGCGGGTGGCCTCCCGGCTCCACTCCCTAGCGAGACGCGGCGGTGCGACCGGCCCGCGTCATCGATCCTCGGCGAACGCACCATACAAGCCCCCTCTAGAGGGAGGCTGCGTTGCCGTTGGTTCGCACAGGGGCGCGCAACGCTCGGACATGCTCCCGCCCGCGCGCCGAAAATGATTGGAAAGGACACACCATGGCGCTCACCCGCAGCACCCATCAGCCACCGGCGCCGGATCGCATCGAGGTCCGGCTCGAAGCCCACGGTCGCAGGCGCGCGGACGAGTATGCCTGGATGCGGGCGGAGAACTGGCAGCAGGTGATGCGTGATCCGGCAACGCTCGCCGAACCGATCCGTGCCCATCTCGAGGCCGAAAACGCCTACGCCGACGCTGTCCTCGCCGACACCGCCGAGTTGCAGGAAACGTTGCTCGCCGAAATGCGCGGTCGCATCAAGGAAGACGATTCGAGCGTACCGACGCCGCACGGTCCCTACGCCTACAGCGTGCGCCACGTGCAGGGCGGGGAGTATCCGTTGGTCTGCCGTTCGGCCCGTGACGGCGGCGGCGACGAGGTTCTGCTCGACGGCAACGCCATGGCCGAGGGATGCGACTTCTTCAATCTCGGCGCGGCCGAGCACTCGCCCGACCACCGGTTGCTGGCCTATGCCGTCGACCTCGCGGGGTCGGAATTCTACACCATACGAATCAAGGATCTCGTGAGCGGAACGACGCTCGCGGACAGCATCGCGAATGCATCCGGCGGGATGGTCTGGGCGGCCGACTCGAGCACGCTGTTCTACACCCTCCTCGACGACAACCACCGCTCCTACGCCGTCATGCGTCATCGTGTCGGGACACCGTCCGACGACGACGTAGAGGTCTACCGGGACGATGACCCGGCATACTTCGTCAGTGTTTCCTCGACGCTCAGCGGTGCCCACATCGTCATCCGTTCGAACGACCACGAGACCGTCGAGCTGCACGTCGTCGACGCCCTCGCCCCCGAGACGGCCCCGCGCCTCGTTTCGGCCCGCCGCAGTGGCCACGAATACGGCCTCGAACACGTCGGCGACCGCTTCGTGATCCTGACGAACAACCAGGGTGCCGAGGATTTCAGGATCGTCACCGCGCCGGTCGACGCGCCCGGCGAGGAGCACTGGGAGGAGATCGAGCCACACCGACCTGGACGCCTCATTCTCGATGTGACTGCCTTTGCCGGCCATCTCGTTCGGCTCGAACGCGAAAGCGGGCTGCCGCGCATCGTCATTCGCGAAGGGCTGACGGGCGCCGAGCATGCCATCGCGTTCGACGAGGAGGCCTATGGGCTCGGGATGTCGCCTGGCTACGAGCACCAGACGACGACGCTGCGCTTCAGCTACTCGTCCCTGACCACGCCGGCCCAAGTGTTCGACTACGACATGGTCACGCGCGCCCGCGTGCTGCGAAAGACGCAGGAGGTTCCCTCAGGGCACGACCCCAGCCACTACATCGCGCGGCGGATCATGGCGACAGCACCCGATGGCGAGAGCGTGCCGATCTCGCTCTTCCACCACCGCGATACGCCCATCGACGGCACCGCTCCGGTGCACCTCTACGGTTATGGCTCCTACGGGATCTCGATCCCGGCCGCGTTCAACACCAACCGGCTCAGCCTCGCCGACCGGGGCATCATCTGCGCCATCGCGCACGTGCGCGGCGGAAAGGACAAGGGCTATGCGTGGTATCGCCAGGGCAAACGCGAGCACAAGGTGAACACCTTCACCGACTTCGTCGCCGCCGCCGAGCATCTCATCGCTGCAGGCTACACCGGGAAGGGACGCATCGTTGCCGAAGGCGGCTCGGCGGGAGGGCTCCTCATCGGTGCGGTCGCGAACCGAGCGCCGGAGCTCTTTGCCGGGATGGTCGCGTTCGTGCCGTTCGTCGACGTGCTCAATACCATCCTCGATGCGAGCCTGCCGCTGACGCCGCCGGAGTGGACCGAGTGGGGCAACCCGATCGAGTCGGCCGAGGCGTACGACCTCATCGCCTCCTATTCGCCCTACGACAACGTCGCACCAAGGCCCTATCCGCCGATCCTGGCCATTGCCGGCCTCACCGATCCCCGCGTCACCTACTGGGAGCCGGCCAAGTGGATCGCCCGCCTCAGGGCGCACTCGACGAGCGGCCAACCGATGTTGATGCGCATGAACATGTCGGCAGGTCACGCTGGCGCGCCCGGTCGATTCGAGCGGTTGCGCGAGTTCGCACTCGCCTATGCCTTCACCATCCGGGTGACGGGTGCGCACAATCCGGCGGACAAGGCCGAGGCGGCCTCGACTTGATCGGCCGGCGCCGCTTGCCGCCAACGAGCCGCGAGTGGCATGCTGGTGGAGAGACCATGGTGCCGACGACCCGGACCGATCATCGAAAGCAGTCGGGCGGCCCACGCGACAACGGAGCAGCGAGATGATCGTATTGACGGACGCCAACCTGAAAAACCCGAGCTCGCGCCCGGAGCTGGCCGCATTCGACTGGGAGGACCCGTTCGGGCTCGAGGCGCAACTGACCGAGGAGGAGCGGCTGGTGCGCGACGCGGCGCGCCAGTTCTGCGAGCACGCGCTCGCGCCACGCATCAAGGAGGCCTTCCGCAACGAAACCTTCGATCGCGCGATCATGACCGAGATGGGCGACATGGGTCTGCTCGGTGTGACGCTACCGGAGGTCTACGGCGGCTCCGACCAGGGTTATGTCGCCTATGGTCTCGTTGCCCGCGAGGTGGAGCGGATCGATTCCGGCTATCGCTCTGCGATGAGCGTGCAGTCGAGCCTGGTCATCTATCCGATCTATGCCTATGGCTCCCAGGAACAACGCGAGCGCTTCCTGCCGGGGCTGGCGAGCGGGGAACTGGTCGGCTGCTTCGGTCTGACGGAACCCGATGCCGGATCGGATCCCGCCGGCATGAAGACGCGGGCGGTTCGGACGGATGGCGGCTACCGCCTCTCGGGATCGAAAATGTGGATCTCGAACTCGCCAGTCGCGGACATCGCGGTAGTCTGGGCCAAGCTCAAGGACGAGGGAACGGGGCGCGAGGAAATCCGAGGCTTCATCCTCGAGCGCGGGATGGCGGGCTTCTCGACACCGAAGATCGAGGGAAAAGTATCCCTTCGGGCGTCGGTCACGGGCGAGATCGTGCTCGACAACGTCGAGGTTCCGGAGGCAAATCTGCTGCCGGGCGTCAAGGGGCTCAAGGGGCCGTTCGGATGCCTCAACCGGGCCCGCTACGGCATCGCGTGGGGAGCCATGGGCGCGGCGGAGTTCTGCTGGCTCGCGGCGCGCCAGTACACGCTCGATCGCAAGCAATTCGGACGACCGCTCGCGCAGAACCAGCTCATCCAGAAGAAGCTCGCGGACATGCAGACCGAAATCGCGCTCGGCCTGCAGGGGGCACTCCGGCTCGGGCGGATGATGGACGAGGGCATCGCATCGCCGGAACTGATCAGCCTCATGAAGCGCAACAACTGCGGCAAGGCGCTCGACATCGCCCGCATGGCGCGCGACATGCATGGGGGAAACGGCATTTCGGACGAATATCACGTCATCCGGCATGCCGTGAACCTCGAGACGGTCAACACCTACGAGGGGACCCACGACATCCATGCGCTCATCCTCGGGCGGGCGCAGACGGGCCTCCAGGCGTTCTTTTGATCCGGGCCAGCCAAGGCAATGCGCCGTGTCATCGCGTACGGCCTGATCGTCTTTGCCGCCGGCTTCTGCCTGGGCGCCCTGCGGGAATTGGCGCTCGCGCCGCTTTTTGGAGCGCAGGCGGCACACTGGATCGAGTTCCCGCTGATGCTGATCGCCGTGTGGCTCATCGCACGGTGGATCTTCGGCGAGACGACGGAGGGGCATGGTCCAGGCCGGCTTGCCGAGGGCGCCCTCGCCGTGCTGCTACTGGTGGTTCTCGAGAGCGGCCTTGCGATCCTCGTGCTCGGCCTGCCCCTCGACGTCTATCTGACGAGCTACGATGTGCGCCGAGGCGCGCTGTTTCCATTCGGGCTCGCCTTCATGGCACTCGCTCCATTGCTCTTCGGGAACAGGGCCCGCAGGCTGCCATGACCATCCCGGCCTGACGAACCGCCGGCAGTGGTCCGGGTCATTGGGGGCGGTCGGAACACGGCTGCGCACCGCCCCACAACGACGGACGAAATTCATTCAACAACTGCAAAGGACGAGCGATGATCGACCTCAGGAGTGACACGACCTCGCGGCCGACCGCGGCGATGCGCGAGGCGATCGCGCGTGCCGAGGTCGGCGACGACGTCTTCAGCGACGACCCGACCGTGAACCGGCTCGAAGCGGAGACCGCACGGCTGGTCGGAAAGGAGGCCGCACTTTTCGTTCCTTCCGGCACCATGGCCAACCAGATCGCCCTGCGCCTCCACCTTCGGCCGGGCCAGTTCGTCGCGGCGGAGACCGGTTCGCACGTGCTGCGCGTCGAAGCGGGAGCAACGGCTGGCGTCTCGGGCGTGGCGGCGATCGCCATTGCCGGCGAGGCAGGAAAATTCACTCCGGAGCAACTCGAGTCGGCACTGCCGATCCGGCACCCCGAGATGCGGCTGCTCGATCATTATCGTCCCGGACTGGTCTGGATGGAGAACACCCACAACGCCGGCGGCGGAACCGTCTGGCGCCCCGACACGACCGCCGCCGTCGCCGAGGTCGCGCGCCGGGAGGGGTGCCGCCTCCATCTCGATGGCGCCCGACTCTGGAACGCGGCCGTCGCCCTCGGGCTCACCGAGGCCGAACTCGCCGCCCCGTTCGATACGGTGAGCGTTTGCTTTTCCAAGGGACTCGGCGCGCCGGTCGGCTCGGCCATCGCGGGCTCGCGCGACCTCATCGCCCGCGCGCGCGGCATCCGTTCGCAGTTCGGCGGGGGCATGCGTCAGGCCGGCATCCTGGCCGCCGCCGCGCTCCATGCCCTCGAGAACCACCGCGCCCGTCTCGCCGAGGACCACGCCAATGCGCTTGCATTCGCGCGAGGCATCGCCGACGCACCGGGGATCAAGGTCGAGCCCGCCGGCGTGGAGACGAATATCGTGCGCATCGACCTCGAGACGATCGATGCCGGGACATTCGTCGACGCGCTTGCGGCCGAGGGCGTGCGCATGCTGCCGCTCGGCCGGCGCCTCGCGAGGGCGGTCACCTGCCTCGATGTCTCGCGCAACGAGGCCGAGGAAGCAGCGGACATCACACGCCGCGTGGCAGAGCGGTTGGCGCGGTGAACGCATGGGCCGCGCTGCCGTCGATCCTTCGGGACATCGCAAGGAAAGGAAAAGGCCGGCGCTTGGCCGGCCTTCCATCGTTCTGGCCCGGAGCCGGCGAGCCGGCCGTCGTTCGGGCTGACGCTCACACGCGACTAGTGGGAGGATGCAAATTCGAGCGTCGCCACAAGAGGTGATCCACATGCGAAAGATCCGGACGACGTCCCGTCAAGGGAACCGACGTCCCGGCGCACCGACGTGTACAAAGGGTCATGTGCAATCGTTTCAGCATATGCCGCTCCATTTCTGGCGGTAGTGATGCCTGCGACCTGCGTTTCCGCCGGACCTGACCACGCATGGAGAGAAATCCGGTGAACGCCAGCGCGTCCGCCAGAGATCCGGCCCATTGGTCCAGTCGCCTGATCGATTGATACGGGGTCCGCATGGGGAACATGCGGTGCCTGCCGGAAGCAGATCACGTCTCGAAGCCGTGGCAGCCGGCCCCAGCAGGCGTGAGGTGTCATGCGCCTTCACCCCAGATGGGCGCCGCAGATGACGACACCCCTGCAGGCCCCCAAGTCAACCTGCGTGCTCCAGGTTCGGCTGATTTGCTCCGCCGGGCAAGGCCGTGCAGAGGATCGATACGATGTGCCCGCGCTCGCGTGTCCTCGCAGCAACGAGGAGTTGCGATGGCAATGCAATCGGTTGCTTCAGGACGTGAGCCCCGAAATGCCGGCAAGAAGGAACGCCGAGAACAGGTAGCCGACGAGTTGATAGAGATAGAGAGCGTACCTTGCCAGCGGGTCGTCGAGTTCGAATCCGTAATGCGCGTCGCGGAGTTTTATGAAGGGCACGAACATGTCGACGGCATAAAAGAGCCCGGGGCGCACGTACTCGCTCTCACTCTGGCCGGTGCGCACGCGGTAGACCTTGCCCGCCTCGCGCCAGCGAAGGATGAGGACGAAAAGAATGACCGTGCCGATGATCCAGGTGACGATCTTCAGCGGTCGGTGGCCGAAGTCGATCAGAACCCCGTAGAGGCGCAGAATCTGCACCTTCGACCACGACCAGAGATACCGAGCGGCCTGATCCGCCATCAGGGATGTAGCGGCAAAGTCCCCCATGGCCGCGCGGGCGGACTCGATCGCACCATTCTCAGGGAAGATCGCGCGGGGCGCCGCCTCCACCAGTTCGCGCAGCCGCAGGCCCGCGAGCGCCACCTCGATCTCCGTCGCGTCGCGGCCGATACTGCGCAGCACCTGGACGACCTGCCCATAGCTCTGGGCGGAATGAATTCCATTGCGCTCCAGCCATGACACCAGGGCCTCGTCGCTCGGCGGCCTGAACATCACCAGACCGCCCGAGGCGGTGGACCCGGTGATTTCGGGCTCGAGTTCACAGCTCGAGCGCCCGTCGATCATGCGGTCGAAGGCGACATCATGGAACTGGAATGTCGTCGGCCAAGCCGCAAGTTCGCTGACGATGCTGCGGGTCTCCATGCCGACCATCTGCCAGAGCGCGTTCGGCCCATCACGCAGGAAGCCGCCGTCGCCGGCGCGCTCGGACCAGTTGAGGACGATGGCCCCTTCGCTGCGCACGCCGTTGAGCATGACGCGGAACGGCTCGGCCTCGCGCCAGCCATCGCCAGCGCCGGCCCCGCTACGATCGCCATAGACGTTGCGCAGGCAGAGCGTCCCGCGCACCCGTTGCTCGTTGAGTTTCAAATAGCCGAAAAGGGGCCGCCCATCGCGCGTGCGACAATCGCCGTAACGCCACTCTCCCTCGCCCTCGTCTCGCATGCGGGCGCGCAGGAAGTCTTCCACGCGATCGCGTTCTCTCGGCGAAAGACCCGTGAGCCAGCTCGGCCAGTCGCCCTTGCCAAGCGACCAGGTGAAGATGTCGCCCTCACGGCCGGAAAAGCGCATCCCGTCGATCACGAGATCGCCCTCGATCGTGTTGCCGACCAGCGTGGCGCCGCAGCGCGCCTGTGTGCCATGCAGCGAAACATCGGCGCCGATCGTGGCGTGCTTCATCGTGAGGTGGGAGAGCATGGCGTCGCCGAAATCGAGGCGACCGGTGATGCGCGCGCGCGCAAGGGTGGCAAAGAGGTAGACGAACGCGTTTCGGGCAACCAGGCTCGAGTCGACGACGAGGTCCTGGCTGACGAGACTGCCGATGGCGCTGCCGGAAAGGAACAGCGAGCCCTCGATGCGGGTCCGCCGGAGGCTCAACGTCTGGGCGATGTTGGCAGCCTCGATGGAGAGGTTCTTGGTGGTCCGGAAATTCTGGAAGCCGACCGGACCGTGGAAATACGACTTGTCGAGCACCAGGTTGATGTCGGTATGGACGTTCTCGAGGTCGAAGCGGTCGCAGAACACGGCATTCGAAATGCGGATGCCGATCGGCTTGACGTGCTCGCGGTAGGTCGCCTCGGTCATGATCGTGGCCAGGAACGAGGAGCGCAGACGAGCGGCGACCTGCGGTTCGTGAGGCAGCCAGTCGAAGGTGCGGTCGCAGAGCGCCCGCCGGAAGATCATCGGCGGGGAGCCGCGCCTCGGCGCCACGCAGCGGCCGGCATAGAGGTCAGCCTCCAACCCTTTGGAAATACACGACCACGCCAGCCGCTCGCCGGCCAGCCAGTCGGAGGCGGGGGGCGGCGGCGCGCCGGCCTTGGCCGACAGGCTGGAGAGGAGCGCCACGATCAGAAGGAGCGGTACCGCGAAGGACCTCAGCCCGGCAGATTGCGTCCGATGGCGCAATACGAGGCGGCAAACCGCCACGACGCCGCGCGCCAGCAGACTCGGCCCATCCGACGCCGCTGAAGTACGGCCAATAGCCAATGGCAGATACGCGGTGCCCGGCATCGAAACTCCGGCTGGCGGTGAGCAGGTCGAGCGGACGCTGAACGAGGCAACCGCCCAATTCAAGGGCGAACAGGCGGGCCCAACCGCGTTCGCTCGACACTATGGCCGTGCATCGACACCCCCCTCCCTCGATGCGCCGATCGCGGGGAACCGCGTCAAGCCATCACGGAGGGCGACCGCTGCTCAGCGACCAGTTCCTGGAACAGGGCCACGAGGCGCGGCGCGGTCGCGTCGTAGGTGTATTGGGAAAGCACGAGATCGCGACCACCCGCGCCGAGGCGTGCACGCAGGGCCGGGTCGCCGGCGAGCCGCTCGAAGGCCATCACCCAGGAAGCCGTGTCGGTTGCGTGAAAGCCGTTCACATCGGGCCGGACCACGTCGTTGTTCATGCCGACCGGACTGGCGATGACGGGTTTGCCCGAGGCCATGTACTGGAGGAGCTTGAACGAGCATTTGCCCAGCGACCACGGTGTCTTGTCGAGCGGCATGATGCCGACGTCGATGGCGGCGAGGCTCTCGGCCTCGGTGGCGAGCGTCCAAGGAACGTAACGCACCGGCAACCCGTCCAGCGGTGAGGTTGCGGTGCCGATCAGGACGATCTCCACAGGTTGCCTGCGCGCGACCTCGGCAATCGCATCGCGCACGATGGAGAGATAGCGCGCGGTGACCGGCGTGCCGATCCAACCGATGCGGAGCGGTCCGTTCAATGGCTGCGCTGCCGGCGGCTCGCGCACGACGCGCGCCGCTTCGATCGGGGTCGGAACATTGAGGATGCGGCGAGCACCAGCGGCCTCGGCGCGGCCGGCCAGATAGGAGTTGCCTACGGTCACTGCGCTGGCCCGCGCCATGGCGACGTCGATCTTGCGACCGAGCAGGCCGCGAACCAGTGGGCTCGGACTCATGTCGTAGTTGTGAAAGATCGCATCGTCGAAATCGAGCACGAATGGCCTCGACACCAACCGCTCGAAGACGGACGGAAGATAGGGAAAGAGTTCGTACTCGATCCAAAGGATGTCGAACTTGCGCAGGTTCGTGAGCTGGCCAAGGCGGCCTGCGAGACGCCCCATCAAGTGCAGGCGATCGCGCGGGCGCCCGGCATAGAGATTGCGCAGATACTGACCATCGAGCAGTGGATAGTAGTGAGGTTCGATGCCGGCCTTGCGAAAGCGATCGGCATACCCGTAGAGGCGTACTCGCGAGCTCGCGCCTTGCTCGTCATATTTGGAGAAGACGCAGACCCTGACCACCCCCGGCTCCTGCTCGATGGCGCGCCGTTGTCTTGTCGCTCGCCCCGTCCCGCCGCCTCCGGGAGCGCACCCGCCGTTACCGGATGCAGGCACCGGACGCAATAGCACCCTACTGATCTCGAACGCGTTCACATCTCAACGAGGCGTGCCCAGGCGCAAACCCGATCCCACCTACCCACTTGCCGGCCGCCCAACCGCAAGGCTCTGTACGCTGCGTCGCTTCCAGAAAAGCTACGAACCGCCGCGCGCGACAGCCTACGCGGTGGTCAATCGCCGTCAACCACCGCCCGGCAGACAGGAGCTTTGCCCCGACGATAGCTCAGTTCGATCCGATTGTTTGCGGCAAAGATGGTCGTGCAGAAGGCCGGAGCGAGGAATCCGCTGCACTTTGCGGTTCGCACGCCCCCGGACGGGCGCCAACCCTTGGCCAAGTAGCGCAAACGGGGGGCGTGGCGAACCACAGCGAGGCAATCGCCCCCCACCACCAGACCAGACGGACGGCCCCCGAGGCAAGACCGGGGGCCGCGTCGATGCTAGAAGAGGCCTTGGACCAGCCCGTGCTCATCGAGCCGGATCGATTCGGCGGAGGGCACCTTGGGAAGGCCCGGCATGGTCATGATGTCACCCGTGACGGCGACGATGAAGCCGGCACCGGCCGAAAGGCGAACCTCGCGCACATTGACCGTGTGGCCCTCGGGCGCACCCTTGAGGTTCTGGTCGGTCGAGAACGAGTACTGCGTCTTGGCCATGCAGATGGGAAGGTTGCCGAAGCCCTCCTGCTCCCAGGCCTTCAGCTGATTGCGAACCGAAGCGTCCGCCGTCACCTCGCTGGCGCGGTAGAACTCCTTCGCGATCGTCTCGATCTTGGCAAAGAGCGGCATGTCGTCGGGATAGAGGACCTTGAAGTTCGACTTGCCGCTCTCGACGATGCGCACGACCTCGCGCGCGAGTTCCTCGGTTCCCTTGCTGCCGTTCGCCCAATGCGAGGCGACGATCGCCTTGGCCCCGAGGCCTTCGGCGGTCTGGCTCACGGCCGCGAGTTCGGCCGGGGTATCCGTGATGAACTGGTTGATCGCCACCACCGGCTGGAGGCCAAGCTTCTTCATGTTCTCGAGATGGCGGGCGAGGTTCGAGCAGCCGCGGCGCACCGCATCGACGTTCTCGTGTTTGAGATCGTCCTTTGCGACGCCGCCGTGCATCTTGAGGGCGCGGACAGTCGCGACCAGGACCACGGCGTCAGGTTTGAGACCCGCCTTACGGCACTTGATGTTGCTGAATTTCTCGGCCCCGAGGTCGGCACCGAAGCCGGCCTCGGTGACGACGTAGTCGGCGAGCTTGAGGGCCGTCTGCGTCGCCATCACGGAGTTGCAGCCATGGGCGATGTTGGCGAACGGACCGCCGTGGATGAACGCGGGGTTGTTCTCCAGCGTCTGCACGAGGTTCGGCATCAGCGCGTCCTTCAGCAGGACCGCCATCGCCTCGTGCGCCTTCAAGTCGCGGGCGCGGATCGCCTTCTTGCCGCGCGTGTAGCCGACGACGATGTTGCCGATGCGCTCGGTGAGGTCGGCAAGGCTGGTCGCCAGGCAGAAGATGGCCATGATTTCGGAGGCGACGGTGATATCGAAGCCATCCTCGCGCGGGTAGCCGTTACCGGTGCCGCCGAGCGAGTTGACGATCTTGCGCAGCGCGCGGTCGTTCATGTCCACGACGCGGCGGTATTGGACGCGTCGAACGTCGATGCCGAGTTCGTTGCCCCAATAGATGTGGTTGTCCAACATGGCGGCGAGCAGGTTGTGTGCCACGCCGATCGCATGGAAATCGCCGGTGAAATGGAGGTTGATGTCCTCCATTGGGACGACCTGTGCATATCCGCCGCCGGCCGCGCCGCCCTTGACGCCGAAGCATGGGCCGAGGGACGGCTCGCGCAGGCAGATCGCGGTCTTCTTGCCGATGCGATTGAGACCGTCGCCGAGGCCGACCGTCGTCGTCGTCTTGCCCTCGCCCGCCGGGGTCGGGTTGATCGCCGTCACCAGCACGAGCTTGCCGTCGGGCCGGCCCTTCAGCGAGTTCATGAAGTCGTAGGAGATCTTGGCCTTGACCGGGCCGAATTGCAGAAGTGCGTCGGCCGGAATTCCGAGCTTGGCTCCGATTTCGACCACCGGCTTCATCTTTGCCTCGCGGGCAATCTCGATATCACTCTTGACCGTCATCGACTGTCTCCTCCCGACGCCATGTCGCCACCTCGCGCAGCGCTCACGTTGCTGAGCGCCCCTGGTATCACAAATACCACTGGGATGCGAACTCGCTCGCGCGCCACGCGTTGGCGCAAAGGCGACCTCGAATGGCGCCCTGCGGGTGACGAGTCGTGGATTGCTCGATGCGTGGGAAGTCGATTTCGGAGAGCCCCCCCCAACGGGAAATCCGTTCGCCTCGGCAAGGGGTGCGCCGGAGCGGTCGGCCGGGGGGTCGAGAGCCGGAGTCGTCGGGCGGGCCGTCACGGCGATTGCGCAATCGCGAACAACCGTCGAGTGATTGCCCGAACCATCCCAATCGGCGGTCCGGGCTCAGTTCACGGCGATCGGTAGAACGGGGTTGCTCGCCGCAGCGCCGGCCGCGCAGACGATCGCAAGGGCAACGGCACCGAGCACGGCCGCAAGACCTTGGACGAGGGTCATCGTCTCGTTCGTCACTGCGATCATCTCTTGGCGGTTCATCGTCGTTGCTCCCGGTTCGGCCAATCTGGTGCACGAATGGAAGGGCGAGAGGACATCGGTGCCCAGCCACTGGATGGAAGCTGGTGGCCGACGACCGACAGACTAACCGATGCAGATGAACCGAAGCTGAGTGGCGCGGATGTCCGCGTGTCGCCTTCGCCGAGCGTTCTGTCGCTGGCTGGCGAGCGAAGACATCGATTGCCATCCATCAGATCGTCCTCGATGCCGGCAGTTGACCCGTGAGTGGCCCCGATGCGAACGCCCGATGCTGCCAGCCCACCCGTTGCCATCCTGAGCATCATGCTCTCGATGTCCTTGCTGGCGATCGGCAGCGGGCTGCTCTTTGCCTACGTGCCAGTCAAGTTGGCGGCGGGTGGCTACGATCCCTGGGTGCCGGGCGCGGTGTTCACGGTGATGTCCGTCGGCGCCTTCACCGGCTGCCTACTGGCCGGACCACTCGTGCGACGGGTCGGGCCGGCACGGGTTTTCGCCGCCATGGCCGCGTTGACACTCGTCTCGGCGCTGTTGCTGACAACGGGTGTCGACATCGCGACCTGGCTGCCTGCCCGGTACCTCTACGGCCTCGCGAGCACCGGGCTGTTCGTCGCCACACAGAGCTGGCTCAACGACGTCACCGGCAACGCGTGGCGCGGGCGCGTGATGGCGGGGTTCTACACAACCTACATCCTCTGCCAGGGCCTCGGTGGGTTCCTCATCCGGTATGTCTCCATCGAGGGGGCGCAGGCGCCGCTCCTGGCCATCTGGTTCATCACGCTCGCCATCCTGCCGATCGCCCTGACGCGGCTTGCGACGCCGCCGCCACCGCTCGACGTTGCAATTGCCGTCAGACGCACCTGGCGGATCTCGCCGGTCGGGCTGGTCGGTCTCTTTGCCTCGGGTGGCCTTTCCACGACGCTGCATGGCTTCGGCCCGGTCTATGCGACGTCGCAGGGCATGGGTAAGGATGAAATCGGCTTGCTCTTCCTGGCCATCCAGATGGGCATGCTCGGCGTTCAGATGCCGCTCGGAGCTCTTTCGGACCGCATCGACCGGCGCTATGTGCTGGTTCTCGCCTGTGGCCTCGTGCTTGCCATGGGCGCGTTTGCGCTCCGGCTCGACTTCACGTCCCTGCTGCTGGTCGGCCTCGTCTTTGCGATCTGGGCCGGAGCCACGGAGACGGTCTATTCGGTCGCAACCGCTCATGCCAACGACCGTGCCGGCCAGGCCGACTACGTCTCGCTCTCGAGCACGCTGCTGGTCGTCTGGTCGACGGCGGCGATCATCGTACCCGCGCTGGCGACAGTTCTGACGGCCGCCTACGGGCCGCATGTCTTCACCTACGTCGCGATGGTGCTGGCGGCCGCCTACGCCGTTTTCGTCAGCTATCGCCTGACGCGCTCCGAAGCCGTACCCGCAGCCGATCAAGAGCCGTTCCAGCCGATGACCGGTCAGGTGCCGTTGACGCCCGAGGTCGCCGCGAGCGGCGCATCGGCCCCTGACCGGGCCGTCGCCCGCGAGGCCACGAACATCCCTGGGAGCGCGACACGTTCGAGCAGCGAGGTCGGCGCATGAGACCGGGGCCGGGGTCGCTGTCGATCGGACCGGCGCTCGCCGAGGAGGTGGCACGCCTGCACACCATCAACGAGGCTTCGACGCCGGGTGTTGGAAGCCTGCCGCTCGAGGATTTTCCGACACTGCTCGCGCTCGCCGACACGACCCTGGTCGCGCGCATCTTGGGCGAAGCCGCCGGCTTCATCCTGTTGATGGTGGAAGGCAACGGATACGCGAGCGAGAACTACCGCTGGATCTCGCAGCGACGGGCGCGATTCGCCTACGTCGACCGCATCGCGATCGCCCCTGAGTTTCGCGGGCAGGCGATCGGACATGCACTCTATGAGGCGGCCCTCGAGACCTATTCAGGACGGCGCGAAACGCTGATCTGCGAGGTCAACCTTTCGCCGCCCAATCCCGGATCGCTGCGCTTTCACGAGCGCCTCGGCTTTGCCGCGTTCGGCGAACGCTGGTCAGCGGACCGCACCAAGGGCGTGGTTTATCTGGAACTGGCGATCGCGCCGGGTGGAAACGATCACCGGTGATGACCGGCGCGGACAAGAACGCAGGGAGAGGAACGACAATGAGCTACGTTCTCTACAGTCGCAACAGCACGGGGGGTTATGCCGTCGAGGCCGCCCTCGCCAAGGCGGGCGCCGCCTACGAGGTGGTCGAAATCTCCCGCGATACGGGCGGCGCGGACAACGCGGATTTCCTTGCGATCAGTCCGCTGCGACAGGTGCCCGCCATGCGGCTGCCGGACGGAACGGCGATGACGGAATCGGCCGCCATGGTGATCCATATCGCCGCCGTGTACCCCGACGCCGGGCTCGCACCACGTCCGGGCACGAGCGCGCACGCGCGCTTCCTGCGCTGGATGCTCTTCATGGCCTGCAACATCTACGAGGCGGACCTGCGCCACTACTACAGCGATCGCTACAGCAGCGATCCGGCCGGCGCGGCCGGGGTGAAGGAGGCGGCAGCCGCACACATGCGCCGCTCGCTCGACATCGTGGAGTCCGAGCTTTCGCCGTACCTCCTGGGCAAGGAGATGTCGATCGCCGACGTCTACCTCGCGATGCTCCTCACCTGGTTCCCCTATCCGATCCTGCAACCGCGCCTTCGGGCACTCGTCACCGACGTGTCCGGGCATGCCGTCTATGGGCCGATCTGGCGGGCGCACGGCATGACCACGTGAGGCGTCGCTGGCGGGTCAGGCGGCGGCGCCCGCCTGCGACCTCGCCCGCGCGCGCAGCGCCGCCTGGGCGGCGGCGAGCCGCGCGATCGGCACGCGGAACGGCGAGCAGCTCACGTAATCGAGGCCCGCACGCTCGCAGAAATCGATCGAGTGCGACTCTCCACCATGCTCGCCGCAAATGCCGAGCTTGATGTCGGGGCGGACAGCCTGACCGCGCTCGATGGCGATGCGCACCAGTTCGCCGACGCCGTCCTGGTCGACGGAGATGAAGGGATCCTGTTCGAGGATGCCCTGTCGCAGGTAAGTGTCGAGGATCGGCGCGGCATCGTCGCGGCTGAGGCCGAAAGTGGTCTGCGTGAGGTCGTTGGTGCCGAAGGAAAAGAACTCGGCGCGCCGCGCGATCTCGCCGGCCATCAGGCAGGCGCGCGGCAACTCGATCATGGTGCCGACCTGATAATCGATCGCCATGCCAGAGTTCGTGCGCACCTCGCCCGCGACCCGGTCGATGATACCTGCCAGCACCTCGAACTCGGCGCGCCCGACGACCAGCGGCACCATGATCTCCGGGACGACGGGCGCGCCCGTCCGCCGTGCGGCCTCGACAGCCGCCTCGAAGATGGCTCTCGCCTGCATTTCCGGGATCTCGGGATAGCGGATGGCGAGACGGCAGCCGCGGAACCCCAGCATGGGATTGAATTCCGAAAGCTCCTTGACTCGATCCTTGAGGCGCACCGCCGAAACCCCCATGGAGCCGGCGACCTCGGCAATCTCGTGATCCTCGTGGGGGAGGAATTCGTGCAGCGGGGGATCGAGCAGGCGAATCGTCACGGGCAGGCCGGACATCGTCTCGAAGAGGGCGATGAAATCGTCGCGCTGCATCGGCAGGATACGGGCGAGTGCAGTACGCCGGCCCTCGGGCGCCTCGGCGAGAATCATCTCGCGCACCGCCAGTATGCGCTCCTCCTCGAAGAACATATGCTCCGTGCGGCAGAGGCCAATTCCCTCCGCGCCGAAGTCCCGCGACTGGCGGGCGTCGCGCTCGGTATCGGCATTGGCCCGCACCTTCATGCGCCGGACACCATCGGCCCAGGCCATCAGCGTGCCGAAGTCGCCCGAGAGCTGCGGTTGACGCATCGGGACGGCGCCCTTGAGGACCTGCCCGGTCGTGCCGTCGATGGTGACGACGTCGCCGCGGTGGAAGACCTCACCTGCGATCGTCATGGTCTCGCTCTTGGCGTCGATCCGGATCGAGCCGGCGCCCGAAACGCACGGCCGCCCCATGCCGCGCGCTACGACCGCTGCGTGCGAGGTCATGCCGCCGCGCGTCGTCAGGATGCCTGCGGCAGCGTGCATGCCGTGGATGTCCTCCGGGCTCGTTTCGACGCGCACCAGGATGCATGGGCGGTTCTGCTGGCGCATCGCCTCGGCGTCGTCGGCAGTGAAGACGATCTCGCCCGCGGCCGCGCCGGGCGAAGCCGGGAGCCCAGAGGCAAGAATCTGGCGCTCCGCAGCCGGATCGAGAGTCGGATGGAGGAGTTGGTCGAGCGCCTCGGGGGTAATGCGTAGCACCGCCTCGTCGCGCGTGATGAGGCCTTCGCTCGCCATGTCCACCGCGATCTTGATGGCGGCACTCGTGGTGCGCTTGCCCGATCGGGTCTGCAGCATCCAGAGCTTGCCTTCCTGGATCGTGAACTCGAGGTCCTGCATGTCGCGGTAATGCGCCTCGAGCCGCTCGTAGATCGCCGTCAGTTCGGCGAAAGCGGCGGGCATCAGTGCCTCGAGGGAGGGCTTGGTGTCGCCGGCGGCAAGGCGGGCGCGCTCGGTCAGGCTCTGCGGGGTACGGATGCCTGCCACCACGTCCTCGCCCTGTGCGTTGACCAGGAACTCGCCATAGAGGGCCTTGGCTCCGGTCGAGGGATCGCGGGTGAACGCCACGCCCGTCGCGCTCGAATCGCCCCGGTTGCCGAATACCATCGCCTGGACGTTGACGGCCGTGCCCCATTCGTCGGGGATGTCGTGCAGACGGCGGTAGGTGATGGCGCGGGCGTTCTGCCAGGAGGAGAAAACAGCGCCGATCGCGCCCCATAGTTGCGCTTCGGTATCCATGGGGAACGTCGTGCCGAGTTCCTCTTCCACGGCCGCCTTGTAGGCGTCGACGATCTGGCGCCAATCGTCGGCGTCCATGTCCGTGTCGTTGAGGTAACCGTTCTGGCTCTTGTGATTGTCGAGGATGTCCTCGAAGACCCCGTGCTCGACGCCGAGAACGACGTCCGCGTACATCTGGATGAAGCGGCGGTAGCTGTCGTAGGCAAAGCGCGCGTCGCCTGACTTGGCGGCAAGGCCGGCGACGGTTTCGTCGTTGAGACCGAGGTTGAGGACGGTGTCCATCATGCCGGGCATCGAGGCGCGCGCGCCGGAGCGGACCGAGACCAGCAGTGGATTGGCGCGGGAGCCGAACTCGGCACCGACGGCGCGCCCTACCCCTGCGATCGCTTCGCGCACCTGGGCGGCGAGGCCATCGGGAAAGGCGCGGCCATTGGCGTAATAGGCCGTGCAGACCTCGGTGGTGATGGTGAAGCCGGGTGGCACGGGCAGGCCGAGGTTGGCCACCTCGGCGGGGTTGGCGCCCTTGCCGCCGAGCAACTCCTTCATGCTGGCGGCGCCTTCCGCCGCGCCGCCACCGAAGAAATACACCCACTTGCGGTCTGCGCCGATACCCACTGCGGAACGCTCTGCAGCGCCATCGTTCCGCCTCGGCAGGTTGGTCGCATTCATCGGCTCGTCTCCTGGCGATCTCTTCGACTCAACACCCCCTCGGCCTGCTTAGCAGTGACGACAGGGCCAGGCAAAAGTCTCGGGGCGGACGGCGTACGCGGCTGTGCACCACGCAACGCCTTGCGGACATGGAGCGCGGAGTGGGCTCACGTCATTTGCAGAAGGGCAGGCCCGTCATCCGAGCGGCACGCTCCTTGCCGTTTTCGAGGACGACGACGAGATCATCGGCTCCATCCTTGATGCGGCGATCGAGGAGTGCCATCGCGACATTCTGTTTGAGGCGCGGCGAGTGGGCGAGGGCGGTCAGCCAGCCGACCTGGCGCCCCTTGCGCAGCACCTTGAGGCGATGGCCGGTCGGATCGAGCGCACGCCCGGCGACGATCAGGCCGACCTGGCGGCGCTTGGGGCCCTCGTCGCGGATGCGGCGCAATGCCTCCTTGCCGATGAAGGCCGCACGCTGGTCGAGATCGCAATAGTGCGCCAGCGTCAGCTCCAGCGGGTTGGTGTCGCCAAACGTGTCACCGCCGACGGAGATCAACCCGCTTTCGACGCGCTCGATGGCATTGGGGCAACCCGGGGCGATGCCGTGGCGCTTGCCGGCCGCCGCGACGAGCCGCCAAAGGTCGCCACCCCGACTCGCATCGAGAAGATAAAGCTCGAAACCGCCCTGCTTGGACCAACCGCTGCGCTGGATGATCAGTGGAATGCCGTCGATGGTATGGGGACGGAACCAGAAGTATTTGAGCTGCCTCACCCAATCGCCCACCAGACCGGCAACGACCTCCTCGGCGAGCGGACCCTGGACCGCGAGCGGGGAGGCGTCGGGCTCGCTGACCGCCACCTTGAAGCCGCGCTCGTTCGCGATGGCGCGCACCCAGAACAGAAGGTCGTTGTCGGCGATCGAAAGCCAATACTTCTCCTCGGAAAGCTTGAGGAGGATCGGATCGTTGAGGAGAGTTCCGGCGTGATCGCAGATCGGCACGTACTTGCCCTGGCCCACCACCTGGCCCGAGAGGTTGCGCGGCGTCAGGTACTGCGCGAGCTTGCCAGCGTCCGGACCAGCGATCTCGACCTGGCGCTCGCAGGCCACGTCCCACATGCTGACGCCCTCGACGAGGCGCCAGTATTCGCCGAGCGGATCGCCGTACGAGACGGGCATGTACATGTGGTTGTAGATCGTGAAACCCGTCACTCCCGCCTTGACGGTCGCCTCGAAGAAGGGCGATTTGCGGACCCGCGGCCCGATCGCGATGGAAAACGCCACGCCGAAAACACTCCCTGGTGCATGAACCAACCCGCCGGCCCGGCCGACGCTTCGACCAGTCCTTCGCACGACATTGGCGGGCCTGCAATCGCGGCGGGCGAATGACGAAGCGAGCGGTGAACGGCTGGTGGATCGCGGTCGACGGTCGACAAAAAACCCGGGCCGAGGCCCGGGTTCGTTGATCATTCGTAAGGCGGCGCCAGCCACTTGCGGCAGGCCGGCAACAGCGGAAAGACGCGTCACGCAGCCTTCGTCGCGTCGTCGACCTCGCCTTCGCGCGCTTTACGGGCAGCGCTGGCGCTCTTGGCCAGGATGCCGGTGATCTTCTGGACTGCGCCGAGTTCGTCCAGGTTTTCCACGGCCGCAACCTCGCGAGCCATGCGGTCGAGAGCCTGCTCGTAGAGCTGACGCTCGGAGTAGGACTGCTCCGGCTGGCTCTCGGCCCTGTAGAGGTCACGCACCACCTCGGCGATCGCAACAAGATCGCCGGAGTTGATCTTGGCCTCGTACTCCTGGGCCCGCCGGCTCCACATGGTGCGCTTGACGCGCGCGCGGCCCTTCAGCGTCGAGAGCGCCTTCTTCATGACAGGATCGAGCGAGAGCTTGCGCATGCCGACGGACTCGACCTTAGAGGTCGGAACACGCAGCGTCATCTTCTCCTGCTGGAAATCGATGACGAAGAGCTCGAGCTTGTGGCCAGCAACCGTCTGTTCCTCGATGGCGACGATCTTGCCTACACCGTGCGAAGGATAGACGATGTGCTCACCAATCGCGAAACCATTCTTCTCAACGGTCTTCTTTTTCGCAGCCATACTCGCTCTCACGTTCTGGGCGTAGCGATCGCCGGGGACGTATCAGCCCTGCAGCGGGGCGCCCGCTCCGCTGCTTCGACCCGGGCGCGACCCGGGGTTTTCATGTCGTGAAGCCGCACCCGAGCAATGCCCGAGAACGCCTCTAGATTGTCGGATGGCCATACCTTGCCGGCAGTTGCTGTTCAGACGGTCACCTCTCGTGGTGCCCTTTATTCAGCCGGCATCGGTTTGGCGGCCCGTTGAAAACCGGAACCGCCGGAGATTTCGTTCACGCCACTCCTGGCTCATCCATAGCACATCCCGCACGAGAAATGAAGTGGGTGCGACCATGGTGCAACACAAGACCCCCGGAAGGCGAGCGCCCGGGGGTCGTGTCTCGGAGCGCGGGGCCGGTGGGGCAAACGCAACCCCGGCAGCCCGAAGCGAAAAACTTCGACTTATCAATCACCTTCGCCGGGCGCTTCGCTGAAGTACTTCTCGTACTTGTTCGCCGCCCCCTCGAATTCCGCCGCCTCGGGCAGCGGATCCTTCTTGGAGGTGATGTTCGGCCACTTCTCGGCATAGATGCGATTGAGTTCGAGCCACTTTTCGATTCCCGGCGCGGTGTCCGGCTGGATCGCGTTGGCCGGGCACTCGGGCTCGCAGACACCGCAGTCGATGCATTCGTCCGGGTGGATGACGAGCATGTTCTCGCCTTCATAGAAACAGTCGACCGGGCAGACCTCGACGCAATCGGTGTACTTACACTTTATGCAGCTTTCATTGACGATGAAGGTCACGGCTCAACTCCGGCTCGCTCGTTCGGGGCGCGCGTAGGCTCATCCCCGCTCTCGCCCGCTTCCTAGTTGATGCGCTCGATGGTGGCAACCGACGGCAATCGCGAGGGGGCAATCATCCAGAGCGCGGTGGCGGCCCGTCCCAGAGTGCCGCGATAGGTCAGTCCATTTCGCCATCGCCCGAAAAGCGCTCGATGGCACGGCGCTCCTTCTTGGTCGGACGGCCGCGCCCGGCCGCTGGATGCGGCGCTGCGGCCTGGCCACCGGGGGGCGGTGGCGTCTCCTCGGGAGTGATGTCTTCATAGAGACCGGCGGCCTCGGACGCGGGCCCCCTGCGGGTGCCGGTGGCGCGCACCTTGAGGATGCGAACACGGCGGGCGACGACGATCGTCAATACGTCACCGGCGCGAATGGTCTGGGCGGGCTTTTCGGTCCTTGCGGTGTTGACGCGCACCTTCCCGGCAGCGACCAGAGCAGCGGCGAGGCTGCGGCTCTTGACGACCCGGGCGAACCACAGCCAGCGATCGAGGCGCTGCGTAGCTGCCGAGTGCGATGCACCGGAACTCGCCGTTTCGACAGGGTCGGGCGCCGTCTGGATCAGGTGCGGCCTCCCTTCTGCTTGGCATCGAGCTCGGCCTTGAGCTTGGCAAGCGCGGCAAACGGGGAATCCGGGTCGACTTCGCGGCGCCGGCCCGGCGCGGGCGAGGCGTGCGCCACCTGCGGACGGCTGTTGCGATCGTCACGGCGGGGCCGGTGTTCGCCGCGGTCCGGGCGTCCGTCACGCGGGGGACGACCACCGCGCTCACCGGCGGCCGCGCCCGGCGCCGCATCACGATCAGCCCGCGGGCCGCGATCCTGTCCGCGACCTTGGCCGCGGTTGCGCCCCTCGCCAGCGCCCTCGCGGCGCGGGTGACGTGAGCGATGGTCCTTGCGGGCTTGCGCCGCCTCCGGACGATTTGCCGCGTTGGGGTCGGCATTTGCCTCGGCGGCGACCGGCGCCGCCTCGGATGCGCCCTGGCGGGCGGGCCGCTGGCCACGCTGGCGCGGTCTGCCGCCGTGAGCTTCGGCGTGACGGCGACGCGGGCGCCAGACGTCGATCATCTGCGGCTCGCCAGCCGGCTCGGCCGCGGCGGGGCTGTCGGCATCGGCCGGCAACGCGCCGGGCGAACCATCCTGAGGTGTTTCCGGCGCGGCATCGCTCGTCGCCTGCCCCTCGTCGACAGGCGCAATGCCCGCTTCGATCGGCGGTTCGGGCTCGCTCGGCGCGCCGACCGCGATCTGCGCGGCAAGCGCGGCCGCAATCGCGGCGCTGACCGGCTGGTTCGTCGCCGCCGCCTCGTCGGAAGGGTTCGCCGCCTCGACCGGTTCGCCCTCCGCGCCTCGGGGTGTGCCGCGCGCGTCGGGTTCGCCCTTGCGCCTCGACGAACCGGCACCGGTACGCTGCAGAGTGAGCCCCGGCATGCTGGCGAGCGGGCGCTTTTCCATCCGGAAGCCGAGCGCGTTGAGAACCGCGCCAAGCTCATCCGACGAACAGCCGAGGATCGACATCATCTCGGGCAGAACCACGAACCCGCCATCGCCGGTGGCACCGCGCGGCGCGGGCTTGGCGCCGTCGTGCCCCTCGTCCGGACGCCGCCAGGCAACGAGCGGACGGATCATGTCGGAGAGACGCTCGAGCATGTCGATGCGCACCGCGCGTGGTCCACATAGGTGGAAGCCGGCGATGCGGTAGAACTCTTCGGGATGCGACGGACTTGCCGCGAGCGATGTCAGGCCCGGCCTCGGGCTCTCGGGCAGGCCTTCGAGGCCGCCAGGTCGCCGCAGGCCCCAAAGCACCCGCACCAGTTCGGTCGCGGCCGGCTTCAGGAGCATCGGCATGAAAATGTTGAAGGCGCCGAAACGAACACCATAGCGGCGAAGCTGGGCCCGGGCTTCCTGGTCGAGAGCGCGCGCATCGTCGGCGACGGTCTCGCGCTTGAGAACACCGAAGGCCTCGCGCAACCGGAACGCCATGCCACGAGCGAGGCCGCTTACGTCCTCGGCATTCGACAACTGAACCAGGGGGCGAAGGCGCTCGTTGACCAGCTCGGCAAGCCAAGCCTCGAGGCGAGCCTGGACTTTCTCGCGATCCGGACCCGAGAGATGCTCGTCGGCAAGCAGCGTCAGGGTCGGTTTCAGCGGATCGTCACCCGGTCCGAGGCGGGCGATGGAACTCTCCATCCAGAGGACAGTGCCATCGGGCGCGAGCGTGAAGGCGTCCGATTTGGCGGCGGCGATGCGTCGGGTCCGCATCGCAAGCTCGCCGGCGAGCACCTTGGCGGCAGCATTGCGCGCCGCCTTGCCGTGGATGCCCTCGCCGGCCGCATCCGCGACATAGCGCAGGCCGCTCAGCCGGCCGACGTAGTGCTTTTCGACCTCGATCGCGCCGTCCGCACCGATTTCGGCGAACAATTCCTCGTCGTCGCGCAGCCGGCGCATGAGGGCGCTCGTGCGCTTGTCGACGAAGCGCTGCATCAGTTGCTCGTGCAGCGCATCCGACAGTCGATCCTCGATCTCCCGGGTGCGCTCCTGCCAATGGTCGTGGTCAGCGAGCCAGTCGCTGCGGTGGGAGACGAACGTCCAGGTGCGCACGTTGGCGAGGCGATTGGAGAGCGTGTCGAGATCGCCGTCGGTGCGATCGTCGCCGGCTACCTGAGCGGCGAACCAATCCTCGGGGATTCGTCCGCCAGGGCCTTGCACGAAAGCGTAGAGGGTTTCGACCAAGTCGGCGTGCGCGGCGCTCGAGATCTTGCGGTAGTCGGGCACCTGGCAAACGTCCCAGAGGCGCACGACGTCGTCGCGCGTGCTCGCGAGGTCGGCGATGCGCGGCCGCCCGGCCAATGTCTCGAGGGCGGCGACGTCGTCAGCCATACGCGCACGGACCAACATCGACAGTCCGGGCACCATGCGGAGGCTGTCGCGCAGGGCATCGAGCGAGCCGAACTCGAGCGCCGAATTGCGCCATTGCAGCGTCTTGACGCCTTCGAAGTTGTGACCCTCGAGGCGCTCGATGAGATCGCTCGAGAACGGCTCCACGTCACCGGTCACGCCGAACGTACCATCCTTCAAGTGGCGCCCGGCACGGCCTGCGATCTGGCCGAGCTCTCCCGGCGAAAGGTCGCGATGGCTTTGGCCGTCGAACTTGCGCACACCAGCGAAGGCAACATGGTCGACGTCGAGATTGAGGCCCATGCCGACCGCGTCGGTGGCGACGAGGAAATCGACGTCGCCCGACTGATAGAGCGCCACCTGGGCATTGCGCGTGCGCGGCGAGAGGGCGCCGAGGACGACAGCGGCTCCGCCCCGCTGGCGGCGCACGAGTTCCGCGATCGCATAGACGTCGCTGGCCGAAAAGGCGACCACGGCGGAGCGGCGCGGCAAGCGGGAAATCTTCTTTTGACCGGCGTAGGTCAGAGTCGAGAGACGGGGGCGCGAAACGAAGTTGGCGCCGCCGAGCAGCTGCTGGATGGGCTCACGCATCGTCTGGGAGCCGAGCAGCAAGGTCTCCTGGGCTCCCCGCATGTTGAGAAGCCGCTCGGTGAAGATGTGGCCACGCTCTGGATCGGCGGCGAGTTGCACCTCGTCGATGGCGACGAAGTCGAGCTTGAGATCGAGCGGCATCGCCTCGACCGTGCAGACCCAGAAGCGCGGATTGTCGGGCTTGATCTTCTCTTCGCCGGTGACGAGGGCGACCTGGGCGGCACCGACGCGGGCCGCGACACGGTCGTAGACCTCGCGGGCAAGCAGGCGCAGGGGAAGCCCGATCATGCCGGTCTCGTGGCCGAGCATGCGTTCGATGGCGAGGTGCGTCTTGCCGGTGTTGGTCGGCCCGAGGACCGCCGTGACATTGCGCACGCGGGCCGGGATGATCGTCGCCGTCTGGCTCGTGCCTGATGTCATCGCAGAATGGTCTCCCGACGCGGCGCGGGGCGGTTCGAGCGCGCCTTGGCGCCACGCTGTTGGCACGCGCACATGGCGATCGCGCCACGAGCCGGCCCTGTTGGGCCAGCGTCATAGACGGCTCGGTGCCCGGCGCCTAGTGCGCATAGGATTTCCGTACGCGAAATTTTCGCGCCCGACCGGTTCGATCGGGCGCCGGACGTCACCGGATTTGGGTTCTCGAAGACGACTTCGCGCCTGTCCGCGTGCAGCGTCAATAGACCATCGCGACCTGGCGATGACCATCCGTGTCGACGTGGATCTGGCGATTGGTGATGTGCGCCTCGCCGGCGACGGTCGGCAACACGATCTTGTAGGGCACGAAGAGCTTGGCGCGCGGGGCGGGCACGAGCCAGACCTCAATACCCGTGTTGTCCATCATATACTGCGTCTCGGTGTTCATCTTGTAGCCGGCGACAGGCTTGTAGCTCACCTGGCAAACGAACGCGGTGGTCGAAAGCCCATGGCCGTTACCGGCCGCGATCTGACTGCGCCCTTTGGCGGACAGGACGAGGTCGAAACGCTGCTTGCCATCGAACACCGGGATGGTGCCGGAGCAGGGATTGCCACTCGGCCGGTTGCCGGCGACGCCGCTCAGAGCGATGAGCGCGGTCATCGGATCGAGCGCGTTGCGCAAGTGCGTGCGCGACACCGGAACACGGTCGCCACCCTGGCTCAGCGGCGGCGATGCCTTGACCTCGGTTGCCGAACGGAGCGGGAACTGCATCGCCACGTTGCCGCGCTTGCCGTTGTTGTCGAAACGGAAGTCGTAGCTCTTGGGCCGCGGGCGACCGGCACCGACGAGGCCGGAGGCCGATGTTTCGCTGCGCCAGCGGTAGAGCCCGAGGAGTGCCTGGATGTCGGCGCTGCCCGTCAACGAGTAGCGGCCGTCCACGATCCGGGAGGTGAAGCGGAAGCTGCCGGAAGCCAACGGGTGTTCGACGAGATAGACCGCATCGACCTTGACGGACTCGCCAGCGCGAGCGACCTCGGAGGCGAGCGGCGCGCCAAGCAGCACCGCAGCCATCGTTGCCGCGGCCGCCACGCGCCACCCCAAACCCGCGCGATGCTTCCCGATCTGCATGTGGACCCCCTACCGACGCAGCACGCCGCGAACAAGAACAACCGAACTGACGAGCCCATCGACGATGGGCCTAGGAGCCCTTTTCGTCAATTATGTGGCTCGGGCCATGGTGCCCCAACGTGGTAAACAATTCGATAGCTTCCGTAAGAATTCGGGAGCGCCGTGCCCCACAGCCAGCAGTCGCGCGAAGCGCCGAATTCCTTCCCCAGTTTCCTGTGACGACGGATCGGCTTTCCAGAGTCGAGCCTTGTCATGGACTTGACGGCACGGCGAGCGGTTGCGAAGGCTTGCCGGTAAGGGTGCCGAACGAGCGAACCCGTACCGCGGTCCTCGACCACCGGCGGGCCGGCCGGTATCCGGAATTCCGTGGCGGTGCGTCTGGGCCGACACGGCCCCTGCCGAGGAGCGTTGCATGCGGACCTACCTGGACTTCGAGAAGCCCGTCGCCGAACTCGAAAGCAAGGTGCACGAACTGCGTTCTCTGGCGGAAGGCGACGGTGGGGTCTCGATCGCCGACGAGATCGCCAAGCTCGAGCAAAAGGCGCGCGATGCTTTGCGCGACACATATGCCAAGCTCACCCCGTGGCAAAAGACGCAGGTCGCCCGCCATCCGGAGCGGCCACGCTTTCGCGACTACGTGCGCCGGCTCGTCGACGACTTCACGCCCCTGTCGGGCGACCGCTATTTCGCCGAGGACTATGCCATCGTCGGCGGGCCCGGGCGGATCGGCGATCGCCACGTCATGATCCTCGGCCACGAGAAGGGCTCGGACACGCAATCCCGCGTTCGACACAACTTCGGCATGGCGCGCCCTGAGGGGTACCGCAAGGCGGTTCGCCTCATGGAGATGGCGGAAAAGTTCTCGCTGCCGGTGGTGGCGCTCGTCGACACGGCCGGCGCCTATCCCGGCATCGGCGCCGAAGAGCGGGGGCAGGCCGAAGCGATCGCCCGCTCGACGGATTGCTGCCTGGCGCTCGGCGTGCCGCTGGTGGCGGCAGTGATCGGCGAGGGCGGCTCGGGCGGAGCGGTGGCGATCGCCTCGGCCAACCGGGTGCTGATGCTGGAGCACTCCATCTACACCGTCGCCTCGCCGGAGGCCGCCGCCTCGATCCTCTGGCGCGATTCGGCACGCGCCATCGACGCGGCAACCAACATGAAGATCACGGCCCAGGACCTCAAGTCGATGGGCGTCATCGACGAGATCGTGCCCGAACCCGTCGGTGGCGCGCACCGTGACCACGAGGGAGCGGTGAAACGAGCCGGCGAGAGGATCGTGGCTGCCATAGCCGAATTCGACGGCTGGCAGGGCGAGGCGATCCGGGAGCAGCGCCATCGCAAGTTCATGAGTATCGGCAGGGCGGCCTGAGGCAGCCCAAAGACGGGACGGTCGGGCGCCGCCTTCATCGAAGGGGCGGAGTGCCAGCGGAGGGGCGGGGCGCTTCGGCGCCCATGGCGCGTGCCGGCCACGGTTCGCAGTCGCAATGGAAACCTGCCGCCCGACGCCATCAGAATGCGCCGCGAGCGCCCAACTCTCTCCCCAATGCGCCGGCTAGGTTGTCCCCAGGCATCACAGGAGTCGATTCGATCGCGACGATCGGCGGAACACTATTTCCATCGACACCGGCTATGCTTAACGAATGATTCACCAAACAGAGCAGATGGTGACACCTGTGCGCTCCACTTTTCCGCGTATGTGTTGGATCAGCTCCCAAATGCCGTTGAAGCACCTGTTTCGCGTTAGCTTCTGCGCCGCATTCGCCGTGCTCACCGCCGGCTGCATGCAGAACATCCCGCCCCACCTCAAGCCGCTTTCCGCCGACGCCATGCACCTCATGGGCGAGCGCGGGATGGCGCCGAAGGACCCGATCTTCGTGCGCATCTTCAAGGCGGAATCGGAACTCGAGGTCTGGAAGCAGTCCGCGGACGGGCGCTTCTACCACTTCAAGACCTACCCGATCTGCAACTGGTCTGGCGAACTCGGGCCCAAGCTCGTGCAGGGAGACAAGCAGAGCCCGGAGGGCTTCTATACGGTCTCGCGGCCGCAAATGAACCCGAACAGCCAGTTCCACCTCTCCTTCAACCTCGGCTATCCGAATGTCTACGACGCCAGCCACAAGCGCACCGGCGCGCATCTCATGGTGCATGGCGACTGCCGCTCGGCCGGCTGCTACGCGATGACCGACAGTCTCGTGGAGGAGATCTACGCGCTCGCTCGAGAAGCGTTCGCCGGCGGACAGGAGAAGTTCCACGTCCACGCCTTCCCGTTCCGCATGACGGACGAGAACCTCAAGGCGCACCGCAAGCACCGGTGGGCCCCGTTCTGGGCCGAGCTGAAGCCCGGCTACGACTTCTTCGAGGCGACGCGCACGGTTCCGGACGTTCATGTCTGCGGCAGGCGCTACCTCGTCGGCGTGGAGTTCGTCGACGGCGTTACGCGGCTCAACCCTGACCAGTCGTGCCCGCCCTACCGCAAGGTGGTCGCCGAGGCCTTCGCACCACCCCCCGAGCGGATCGCCTCGCCCGTCGTCCTCAAGGGCCGCAAGGTGCGCAATTATGCCGAATTGATGCCGGTGCCCGGCAGCCGGCCGAGTGGCGCCTATGGCCTGACGACCTCGGCGAGCGGCAATTCGCTCTTCCAGAGCCTCCTGCCCGGGCTGCGCCTCGGCGCGACGCGGGCCCAGCAGCGCGCGAGCAAGGGGTTGCGCAGCGGGCAATAGGCTGCGCACCGCACGCCGCGCGGCTTGGCCGCCGCAAGCCGTTTCCGGCGGCGCTCCCCTCGATCTACTGCGCCGTCCAGCCGCCATCCACGCTGACGTTGGTGCCAGTGATGCTGGCGGCGGCCGTGCTCGCGAGAAAGGCGACGGTGTCGGCGATCTGCTCTGTCGTGACGAACTCGCCGGTCGGCTGATTGGCGAGCATCACCTTCTCCTTGACCTCGGAAACCGGCATTTTGCGCGCCTTGGCGGTGTCCTCGAGCTGGTTGGCAACGAGCGGCGTCCAGACGTAGCCGGGTGAGACGGCATTGCAGGTGATGCCCTGCTTGGCAACCTCGAGGGCAACGGTCTTGGTCATGCCGAGGATGCCGTGCTTGGCGGCGACGTACGCGGACTTGTAGGGCGAGGCGACCAGCGCGTGCGCCGATGCGATGTTGACGATGCGGCCCCAGCGCCGGCGCTTCATGCCCGGCAGCGCGGCGCGGATGGTGTGGAAGGCCGCGCTCAGATTGATCGCGATGATGGCGTCCCACTTCTCGACGGGGAACTCGTCGATTGGCGCGACGTGCTGGATGCCGGCGTTGTTGACTAGGATGTCGACGGCGCCGAAGGCCGCTTCGGCCGCCTCGACCATCTCGGCGATCTGCTTGGGCTGCAGCATGTTGGCGTGATCGAAGACGACGCGCGTGCCATGCGCGGCAACCGCATCGATCGCCGCCCGGTTGTCGGCCTCGCTTCCGAGCCCGTTCATCATGACGTTCACACCGGCCTTGGCGAGTGCGTGAGCGATGGCAAGACCGATGCCGGACGTCGAGCCGGTCACAATGGCGGATTTTCCCTGGAGCATGATGCCTCCCAAGCTTGTCTCGGCCCCGATCGGATGCCGCCGCGAGAACGGCGACGTCCCGCAAGGGGTCCTTCGATGATCCTAGGGTCTCTGTGCTCCCGGCCGCCCATGATGGCAAGCCGGGGCCGGGCACTTCAGCGTTACGGCGGTCCGCGCCAGCCGGAAAGCCGCGACAGGAACAGCGTTCGCATGCCGCCGCCCGCACCGATGGGCGCCTCGACGGTGCCGAGATCCTCGACGACAGCGAACCGGGCATGGATATCGGCGCGCTCCTTGCGATGGTGGACCAGGAGCATCGGCTCGCCGTCGCCGGGTGCGAGTGCGGCGACCATCTCGTAGTGGTCGCGGAACCCGGGGCCATCACGCCAGGCGCGCACCGGGATCGGTCGGTCGCGGAGATAGTAGACGAGTTCGGCGAGCACGGCCCGGTCGTCGGCGAGGATCGTGGCGACCGGCCGTCCCTCAGCGGCAAGAGCATCGATGCGCTGCTCGAGGCGGTGGATCGCCTCGCTCCAGCCGAGCACGCGGGCGAAGGGGTCGGAGCGCGGGGGCAATGCCAGCAGGCCCGCCGTCGAGGTGCCGACAGCCAGCAGGCCGGCGAGCGCGAGGTGGATGGCGAGCGTCGCCCGGCGAGCCAGGACCGCCCCATCACGCAGCATGACGCTGGCAACCAGGATGCTGGCGGGAACATAGGCGACCGCCGCCCAGTTGGCATGGGCGCGCGAGAGGAACGCCTGGAGTGTGACGGCAGCGATGACCGGGAGCGCGAGCAGCAGAAGCATGCGCTCGCTTTCGGAGATCGGTCGCGTGCCGCGGGCCCAGCGCCAGACGATGACGAGGAAGGCGGCGAACGTGACTGGCCCGAACACGCCGAACTGGGCAGCGAGGAACTCGAGCGCCTTGCCGGGCTTGAAGAGATCGCCGCCCCACTTGGCGTTGGCCGCCGTGTGGGAGAACGTCACACCGGAATTCTGCCAGTTCCACCAGAGGTTCGGGGCGATGATGGCGAGCGCGACGGCGAGCGCGGCCGCGAGCTTGGGGCTTGCCAGCAGGCGACGGCGGCGGGGGGAGAGGGCGAGATAGAGCGCCGCGCAGCCGACGAAATAGGCCATCGCATACTTCGCCATGAGCCCGCCGCCGATGGCGACGCCGAGGAGCAGTGCGCTCGGCAAGTCCTCACGATCGAGGAATCGCACGAAGGCAAAGAGCGCGAGCGCGTAGAAGAACAGCAACGGTACATCCGTCGAGGCGATGCCCGAGGATACCGATATGCCGGGCAAGGTGGCGAAGATCAGCCCCGACCAGAGCCCGGCGAGTGGCCCGGCGAGCCGCATGGCGGCCAGGAAAACGAGCGTCGCGGTGCCGGCATGGATGATCGGCGAGGCGAGGCGGATGCAGAACGCCGTCTCGCCGCAGACGTCCGTGACAGCCCGGATGATCCAGCCGATCAGCGGCGGCTTGGAAAAGTAGCCGAGTTGCAGACGCTCGCCCCAGAACCAATACTGGGCCTCGTCGAAGAAGAGATCGGTCCGATTGAATGCGAGGGCAACCACGCGAAACGCGAGCAGGCCAGCCATGGCGGCAAGGAACCACCAGAGGGCCTGGCGTGGCGAAAAGGCGCCTGCCGCCGCCGACGAGCCGACCATGTCCCGATCCCCCAACCCGGCCACAGCCGGACGCAATGGCCTGGTGGCAATCCCTATAGGTGCTTGAGAGTGGCCTTGGAAGGCTGGTAAGGCAGGCGCGTCGAGCAGCCACCATCTTGCCGTCGCCGGCAGCCGGTCGAAGGGCCCGTCGTCCATGCGCATGACCGTCGTCATTCCGGCGCTGAACGAGGCGGGCAACATCGGCCGCCTCGTCGAGGAGGCCTATGGGGCAATTCCCGCCTCGATCCTCGGTGAGCTGATCGTGGTCGACGATGGCAGCGACGATTCGACGCCGGACGAAGTCATGGGGCTCATCGCCAGCGGCCGCCACCCGGGCCTGCGCCTCCTGCGCCATGCCAGGCGTTGCGGCCAGAGCACGGCGATCCGTTCGGGCATTCTCGCCGCCAGCCATCCCGTGATCGGCACGCTCGACGGCGACGGCCAGAACGATCCGGCCGATCTGCCGCGTCTCATAGCCAAACTCGGCTCGCCCGGCGGCACGGGCCCGGCCCTCGTCGGCGGGGTACGCGTCAACCGCAAGGCCGAGGGCTCCAAGCGCCTCGCCTCCAAGGCCGCCAACTGGATCCGTGACGCGGTGTTGCGTGACCGCTGCCCCGACACCGGCTGCGGCACCAAGGTCTTCCACCGCGACGCCTTCCTGAGGCTACCGTTCTTCACCAGCCTGCACCGCTATCTGCCGGCCTTCTTCATCACCTATGGCCACGAAGTCGCCTACGAGCCGGTGAACGACCGGCCGCGGACGGTCGGCAAGTCGAAGTATTCCAATCTCGTTCGCGCCCTGGTCGGCCTCTACGATCTCTTCGGGGTGAGCTGGCTCAGACGGCGCACGCGCGTGCCCGAGGTCGTCGAACCGGCAACGAGCGCGGCCGCGGCCGCCCGCGGCGAGGCCTGACCAGAATGCCGACGACCACGCCCGAGCGCCGCCGCTTCGACCTCGAAACGCTGAAGGCCGTGGCCTGGGCACTCATCGCCATTGCCGCCGTTTCAGCGCTCTTCATCGTCGTCGGCCGGATCATCGGTTTCGAACAGGACGGGATGCTGGCGCAGTTTTTCGGCCAATTGCGCGAGAGCTGGCTGGCGCTGCCGGCCGTCGTCCTCGTCTTCGTGCTGGCGGCCCTCGTCGGGGCCCCGCAGTTCCTCCTCATCGCCGTGACGGTGGCGGCGTTCGGGCCGCTCGCTGGGTTCCTCTATTCCTACATCGCCACCCTCGTCAGTGCCTCGATCAACTTCGAGGCGGCCCGCCGGCTCGGCACCCGCTGGCTGGAACGACGCGCGCTACGGCGGCTCGAGGGGCTGCGCGAGCGGATCGGCGACCAGGGGTTCTATGCCGCGATGCTGGTGCGGATCGTGCCCTCGGCGCCCTTCGTCGTGGTCAATGCCGCGCTCGGGCTTTCGCGAACCCCCTATCTCGCATTCATCGCGGGCACCGCCGTCGGCATCATTCCGAAAACGGCCCTCATCGCGCTGCTCGGGAAGGTCGTCGAACAGGCTATTGCCGGCGAGGCTCGGGCGATCGTGACGCTCGTCGGGGCAGCGGCCCTCTGGCTGGCGCTGGTGGTCGGCGCCCGGGCGCTGGTGCGCGCCCAGCTCGGGCGGCGGCGCGGGACGGGGACCGGGGGCACCTGAACCACCCGGCTCAGAGAGCGGATCACGAATCCGTCAGATGCCGCGCTCGGGCCATCCTTGCTAAGCAGGCTGATGAAACGCTGGCCCGGTCGCTCCTTGCCCGCCGCTGCGAACCCTTGCGCCAACCTGCTCCCGAGAGGTCCCATATGCCGATGTTCCGCCGACTCCGCCTCACGCTCGCCCTTGCCGCGTGCCTCGCACTGCCGATCGCCTTCGGCGCTGCCCCCTCCCAAGCCGACGATGGCACCGTCACTCTCGGGCCCTCGGCCCACGACGTCGCCACGACCGCCGACCGAATGCAGGCCGCCATCGAGAGCAAAGGTGCCAAGGTGATGGCGCGGATCGATCATGCGGCCGGGGCCCAGTCGGCTGGCCTCGAGCTGGCGCCGACGACGCTGCTGATCTTCGGTAACCCGAAGCTCGGCACCGGCCTGATGCAGGCCAACCCCCATATCGCCCTCGAGTTGCCGTTGCGCGCCCTGATCTGGCAGGACAAGGACGGCAAGGTCTGGGTGACCTACAATAATCCCTCCTACCTCCAGAACCGCTTCGCCATGTCCGCGCAGGAAGAGACCTTCAAGCGGATGGCCGGTGCGCTCAACGGATTTGCGGGCGCGGCGATCGCCGGCCAGTGATGCCGGTCGCGTCCCCCAGGCGTTCGATGAGAGGTGTGGCGGGCGGCATGCGGTGGGTGTAGCCTGCCGCCGCCAGCAAAGCGGGAGGGGCGGTTGTCGCGGATCGAAATCGAATATCTCGGCGGCCCCGAAGTCGAACAGCTCGCACTGAGCAACGACGAAATCCTCGCTGCCGTCGAGGCGGGGCTCGTTGCGGCCGGTCGCGGTGAGACCGTGATCGAACCGCGCATGCACCTGATGCCGGGCGGCGACATCAATGGCCATTTCAATGTGCTGCGCGGTTACGTCGCCCCGCTCGGCTATGCAGGGGTCAAGATCGTCGGCGACTTCGTCGACAATTACCAGAGGGGTCTGCCCTCCGAGATGGCCCTGCTCAATCTTTTTTGTCCGCGAACCGGGGCGCCGCGGGCGGTTATCGATGCCGCCGGCATCACGGACATGCGCACCGGCGCTCTCACGGCCCTCGGTGCCAAGTGGCTCGGTCCCCGCTCGCCCCGCATCCTCGGTCATGTCGGCGCGCGCGGCACCGCCTACTGGAACGTCCGGCTGCTCGACCATCTCTTCGATTTCGCGGAAATCCGCGTCCACTCGCGCCGGCCGGAAAGCCGCAACGCGTTCGCCGAGCGCCTCTCGCGCGACCTCGGCAAGAAGGTGGTCGCGACCGACGACTGGCGGAGCTGCCTCGAGGGCGCGGACATCCAGGTGGAAGCCTCACGGCTCGCCTCGCCGACGCCGCTGTTCGAGACGGCTTGGGTGCGGCCCGGCACGCTCGTCGTGCCCTATGGCACGATGAGTGCGCTCCCGCTC
Source organism: Hyphomicrobiales bacterium (assembly GCA_016125495.1). Taxonomy (NCBI): domain Bacteria; kingdom Pseudomonadati; phylum Pseudomonadota; class Alphaproteobacteria; order Hyphomicrobiales; species Hyphomicrobiales bacterium. Next base: position 85,666 of record WGLQ01000015.1, read on the forward strand.
GATTTCGTCGACGTCTTCGACAAGCTCGTCATGGACGACCTCGGGCAGATGGCGGCTGGTCCCTTCGGGGCGCTGCGCCCGCACATCAACGCCGGCAAGGTCACGCGCGAGAGCTTTCACGCCGAAATCGGGGAGATCGCGGCGGGCCGCAAACCGGGCCGCGAGAATGACGGGGAGACCATCCTCTTCTGGCACCGCGGACTGGCGACCAGCGACATCGCGCTCGGGGCGGCGATGCTGGAAAAGGCGCGCGGAATGGGACTCGTCAAATCGCTCGTCTACCGCTAGGCGAGGGAGGCGAAACGCGGTGGTGAGCAGCCCCCCTTCCGACCCGATGCGCGCGATCGCCATCGACGTGCATCGCGGCGAACCGGACGCTTTCACGCGTGGCCCCCTCGTCAAGGCGACCGCCGGGGCGGTGCTCGTCGGGGACTGCGGCTCATTCCTCCTCCAGCAGCGCGACGACGTGCCGGGGATCGACCATCCGGGCCTCATCGGCCTCTTTGGCGGGCACGTCGAGCCAGGGGAGGGATTTCGGGCCTGCGTCGCTCGCGAGGTGGCCGAGGAGACCGGCCATGCGGCTGATCCGGATGCCTTCGAGATACTGACCGACCTACGGTTCGCCGACCCCGAGCGGGGCGAACTGGCGGTCGGCCTTTTCCTTCTTTCAAATGTGCCGACGGCCCGCCTCCAGGTGAGTGAGGGACGGCTTTTCACAGTCCCCCGATCGCAAGCGGGCACGCATTTCCCTCGCATGACGCCGGTCACCGCACTCGCCCTGCGTCTCGCGCTCGCGCGCTTCTGAAACGTCTGCCAACGCCACGGACGTGCAGGTCCCCGTCACGGGTCGAGCTGCACCCTGAACCGCACCTCGCCCGACGTACCCGGTGTCATGGAGCCCGTGCAGACCCATTCGAGGGGCCCACGATAGCCCGCCGCCCCTCCCCCGGCCGGTGTGACGACGGTGCAGGTCATGCCGGCGGGCGTTGCCGTGATCGCCGGGAGCGCTGCGGAAAGGGATGTGAAGACCGGCGTCTTGTCGAGGACGCGGACATCGAAGGCCGGTCCCTTGCCAGGGTTGGTGAAGACGACGGAATATTCCAGCACTTCGCCGGGCCGGGCAGCGTTCGAGCTTCCGAACGAACCTGCCTGCGTGACGTTGCGCACGCGCTTGGCGATCTCCACTTCCGCGCGCTCGACGACGGTGACGGCGTCCGTGTTGCGCTCCTCGTCCGTCACGGCCGTGGATGTGAAAGCGGTTTGCGCCAGCACATCGTAGCCGAGCGTCGCGCCTTCCGGAGCCCCGGCCGCAACGACGACGCGGACGAGGAGGCAGACCACGTCGCCGGCAGCAACGGCAACGGGAGCCGCGACGGGACCTTCTCCGGCACCGACGGCGCCGTTGCAGTCGGCATCCAGAAAGAGCGTGGTGGAAAACGCCACCGGCGGCGCGCCGGTGAGGTCGGCGAGGGAGAAGGTTACGGCGGCGGCGCTGCTCGCGGTGTAGGTGTGGGCGAGCAGCAGCGTGCTGCCCGCCGTTGCGCTCGAGGCCCGCGAGACCGTCAGGGTCGGTTCGGCGATCTCGCCGAAATCGATCCCCGCGTAGGTCACGACCGCGGCCGGCGTGAAGGTTATCTCCCCATCCGTCGTGGAGGGATTGACGAGACCGGGCAAGGCGCCGGGACGCTCCGATATGCGCAGGTGCGCCGCCGCAAGCCCCGTGCGGAGCGTCACCGCACTCCCGACCGCGGCCGGTGCGAGCACGATGCGATAGCTTCCGTCGCCGGCCGTCGTGGCCGAGCCGAGCAAGCCGCCCCCGCCATCGAACGCCTCGACCTGGAGCCCGCCGAGACCGGTTTCACTCCCGTTGACAACGGCGTCGTGCGCGGTACCGCCTCCCGCGCCATTGTCGGCAAAGATGCGACCCTCGACGACCAGATCGGTGCGAACGACGGTGACCTCCGCCTCGTCGTCGTCGGCGATCGTGTCGCCGAGATCGTCGTCGCCGAAGGAGAACGCCGGATCGCTGTCCGGATCGCTCCGATCGCTCGCCGTGATCTCGGCGCGGTTCGTCAGGTCGCCCGTCGGGAGCACCGTGGCGACGATCTGGAGCGAGGCGGAGCCTCCGGCCGACACGGCACCGACGGTCCAAAGTCCCGTCGCAGGATCGTACGTTCCGGCGCCCGCATGCGAGACGTAGGCGAGGCCGGAGGGGAGCCTGTCGGTGACCTCGACGGCGCCAACCGCTGCCGGACCCGCGTTGGCGACGTTCAGCGTGTAGGTCACGGTTCCACCCGTTGCCGGTGTCGGATCATCGACTGTCTTGTGCAGCGAAAGGTCGGCGGTCGAGATGGGACAGATGTTGTTTGCCGCTAGTTCGACCTGCTGGACCGTGAGAGCAAAACCGCTCGTCACGTGGATCAGGCGCCTGTCGCCGGACGGCTCGGGGTCTCCAGGATTTGCCTCCACGCTCCCGGTATATGTGCCACCGGGCGAGGCGATCGCTGCAGCCGTGGCGACCGCGGCGTTGAAGGAGACGAACGAAAAGGTCGCACCCTGGCTCTTCATCGAGTTGTAGGTCGTAAAATTCGAACCGTCTCCCAGCTCCTCCGCCGAACCGGCCAGGTCGATCATCACCGAGCAGCACGGCACCGCGGCATCGCGGACGGCATCGGTGAAGACGAGGACGTGCAGCGGGTTGGTCGTGGCCCTGTCCAGTTCCTTGATGGGGCTCGCGATCAGGGGCACGGTGCTCAACGCATTTCCGTCGAGCGCGTAGCGCAGGTGGTGGATGGCTCCCGCCATGTAGTCCTGGATGTAGCTGGTGTTGAATGCACCACCGGTTCCGAACTGACGGATCGGCGCGCTCACCGGGGCGCTCGAGAAGTTGCGCTCGATGTAGACGTACTGGCCTCCATCCGTCGCGGCCGTCGTTGTAGGCCCGCCATAGTGTGCGATCGCGATGCGATGGTTGGGATTGCGTGAGAGGAATTCGGCGGCGACGCTCGTGATCGCCGTCTGCATCTGGGCATATTCTGCCGGCGAGATCGAGCCGGAGTTGTCGAGGATGAAGAGCGCATCGGTGCCCGCTTCGCACTGTGCGCCACCGCCGGCGATCGGGCCGGGCGGAGCGAGCGAGGCCGTGATCACGAGGCTCGTCTCGTCGTCGTCGGCGATGCCGTCGCTGCGATCATCCACCGTGAAACCGGCGTTGGTGGAGGAATCGGGGTCCGCGAGACTCGTCGAAATGATCTCCGCTTCGAATGTCGCGCTACCTGCCACGGTCACGTCGAGCGTCAAGACGATCTGGGCACTGCCACCCGCCGGAATAGCGCCGATCGACCAGACGCCGGTTCCGCTGAGATAGGTGCCGGTTCCAGCCTGGCCGGCCAAGCCATAGCCCACGGGAAGCGGAAGTCTCGCGGCGACGCCGGTTGCGGCATTCGGTCCGGCGTTCGAGACCGTGAGGGTCAGTGTCGTCTGTCCACCGACACTCGGGGTCGCGTTCGATGTCACCGCGGCAATCGAAAGGTCAGCGGTTGCATCATAGGAGGCGAAACACTGGGGATTGAGCAGGCGGCCCGAGAGCGCATCGGCCGCGAACTTGAAGACGTTGACGACGAACTTGGCCTGATCGCTCACTGCCGTCGGTCCGGTCCCGATCGCGCCCGAGCCCGAGTTGCCGAACATGTCGGCGTCGGCCGTGAAGATGAACTTGGGCGTTGTCAGGCTGTCGGTGGTGGCCGCCGCCGAACCGCCGACGTTGTGCGTTGCAAGCACGCTGTCGGTAGGAACCGTGCCGATCGAGGTGGAGGCACCGCCGAACGTCGCAACCCCGAGTGCGCCGCCGCACGTCAGCGGGTTGTAGGAGAGGAGAGAATTTATCGAAACGCCGCCGTTCGCGATCGAGGTCAGGGAGCGACCGAACTGCAGGCATGTGTTGTTGGTCGGATAGTCGCAACCGCCGATCACGAAGCGATTGCCGGCGTTCGCCCAGCTGAAGACCTCCGCACCCTCGGTGGCGTTCATCTGTGGAGAACCACCGCCGATGAATATGTCGCAGCCGGTCGATGCGAGATTGACCGCGGTGATGGTGGGAAGAGACGAAAAGACGAAGCTCTCCGGCGCGGCCGAACCCGAGGACCCGAAGTAGGCGGGATTCTCCAGCTTGGCGCGTGCGTTGGCGAGAATGGCGAGGTTCATGTCGAGCTCGCTGTTCTGCTTGGCGCAGACCCTGTAGGTCTGGGCGAGAGCCTGACCTGGAGCGGCGAGGCTCAGAAGGACGAAGAGCAGGAGCCCCGCCAGGACGCTCGCGGCGAGACCGCCACAACGGAATTTCTCAGCCATTGCCATCACTCCCCACCATCGAAAATGTTCCACGTCTCGCTATCGAGCTTGGCGCGCACGCGCACGTGGAAGCCCTTGTCCTGGATATCCCTGATGCGCTCCTCCTCGATGTCCGCGAAGGTGTAGCCGACGCTCAGCAGCATGTTCTCGGTGACGGCAAAGCCGATCTCGGCACCGAGGCCGGTGTGCGTCGTGCCGACCCAGGGATCGTGGAGAACAACGCCATCGAGCGCGAGCGACAGGCGCTCGTCGAGGTCGATCTCGAGGCCCGCCGTCAGCAGCAGCGTGAGGCTGGTCGCATCGATGTCGTCGTGGCTCGCCGCGTGATGGCGACCCGCATGGCGCAGCCGAAGCCGCAAGTCGTCGCTCATCTGATACTCGCCCCCGATCGACCAGGAGTGTGACTGCTCCCTGCGCTCCTCGCTCGCATCGTCGTCGTACTCGAAGCCGTACCAGGCGAGTGCCGACCAGGCGCTCGCCTCACCCGGCCGCCATGCCGCTCCGAGCCGCATGCGATCGCGGATACGATCAGCATAACCCTCCGTCACCGCCAGGCGGTTCTGCAGGAGAAGCGTGAAGTCGCCGAACCGCCAGCCGAGGCCGGTGGCGAGGTACCAGGCATCCTCCTGCCGGCCGTGACGCCATTCGAGGTCCTGATCGAGGAGAATTCCGGCGATCACGTCATGGTGGGTGTAACCGAGGGCGACGGCCGTGTTCTCCTCGTTGCGCGCATCGTCGGAGACCGGTGCCACGTGCTCGACGTTGGCCCGCAGCCGGTCCACCTCGGTGATCTCCCACTGGCCCCGAACGCCGTTCGCGACGGCGCCGACCCCGATTTCCATTCCTTCCGCGCGGTACTCGACGAACTGGGATATCTGCGGGGACCAGGCATACTCGACGCCGAGCTTGGATGCGAAGCGCTCGCGTGCGTTCTCGGAGAGACCGAAAAGACCGCCATCGCTGGTCGACAGCTCTCCCGTGAAGTAGACGCGCAGGTCCGGCGACCACTGATAGGCGCCCTCGAGCCGCGCACGATGCTGGTTGCCACCGTCGATCCTCCGTTCGCCCTCGATGCCGACGACGAGGCCCGGAACCTCGGCCGGACGCCACGTGGCGCCGACAATGGCCGAGCCGACCTTCTCCTCTCCGGCCGGACGCGCTGGGTCGCTGGTCCGCACGACACGCGCGCCGGCCCGCAACTCGATCTCGCTCGAGGCCTTCCAGTGCACGAGCCCCTCGACGCCGTCGCGGCGCGCCCCGCCGGTCGTGTCGCGGGAGTGGAGGACCTGCGCCGTCGCGCGCACGCCCTCCCCGAGCTGCTGCTCGGCGACCGCGCGCAGCTCGGCACGGCCCGGAGAAACGCGCGATCCCGGAACGTCGAAGCCGCGATCGGTGCGGGCGGCGTCGAGCCTCAACCGGGTGCCTCCCGAGGTGACCTCGTAGGAAGCCCGCCAGCCGCTACCCTGCGCACCGACGGCGTTTTCGGTCCGCGAGAACTCCACTTCGGCACGGCCGTAGACGCCGAGGTCGGCGGCGGCGAATGCCGAGCGCACGGACCGGCGGTCGCCTGTCAGGGCATCGGCGCGCGCGTGGACCTCGCGGTAGCCGGCGACCAGACCGTCGGCGACCTCGATGCGAGCCTCGCCGCCGTAGAGCCAATAGCGCTTGCCGCCCCGGCGCGTCTCGTACGTCACCCGAATGAAGAGCGGATCGAGACGATCATCGAAGGAGGCGATCGGGGTGTCGAAGAGAAGCGTTCCGGTGAAATAATCGATCGAGTAGTCGTTGCCGCGACGCAACGTCACGGCCTTGATGATCACCTCCGGCTGGTCGCGATCGCGGGTGACGATCTCGACGCGCTCGGAATTCTCGACATAGTCCGTGAGGTCGACTGCGTAGGGACCGGAGATGCCGCGTCCAGGGATCTCCTGGATAACCTGGTCGCTCGCCGTGCGGGCAACGAAAAGATCGATCGTGACCGGACCTTCCTCGACATGGGCGTGCGCGCCGGTTGCCGCGCGCCGGTAGGCGCCGAGGCCTATGGCATTGCTGGACGGTGCGATCTCGAGGTCGCCGTAGAGGATGTAGGATTGGCCCTTCTCCACCTTGACGAACAGCGGCCCGTCGGCCTCGGCCTCGAAGCCCCGCTCGGAATTGTCTCCATAGACGGGGTAATACTGATCCGGCCGGACGTCGCGGAACAGGCGGTCCTCGGTGTCACGGTCGCTCTGATAGCGCAACGTGAGCAAGGCCTCGCCGGCAATGCGCCCCTTGAGGAAAAGCTCTCCGCGCGCACCTTCGACGGTCTTCTCGAAGGCGCCGAGCCCGTCACGTTCGACCAGGTGATCCAGCCCGACACGCGAGCCGTCGAGGCGGATCGCGCCTTCCACCACGCCGACCAGCATGCGCTGCTCGATGTGAGGCTCGAGACGAATGCGGGCGCGCGCCACGCCGAGGCCCGAACGCGCCACGATCTCGTGCGTACCCGCCAGAGCTGGTGGAATGAAATCCACGATCGCCTCACCATGATCGACGTAGATCTGATGACCCGGCTCGCTGTCCCTGATGTCGCGCGCATCGAAGCGGCCGCGCCGGGCCTCGAGGGTCAGCTCGACCGGCGCGGCAGTCGGGCGGCCGTGCGCATCGAGGATGCGGACCACGAGCGGGATGGGCGTCAACGGATCGGCCTTGGCCATGGCCGGCGCGATCAACTCGATGCGTGCCGGCGCGCCCGGAGCGTAAACCGTGATCGCGTGAGCACCGCGCTCGTTGCCGAAGGGGTCCGTGACGACGAGCCGCAACGTCGTGCCCCCGCCGGAGAGCCGAACGGCGATATACTCGACGGCCTGCACGCCATTGGCGGAATCGACCACGCGCTGGCCGATGCGACCGGAGGGAATACGTACACCGTCGACCTCGAGGGCGAGGCCGACCTCGGCCGGTCCCTTGACCCGGACGTTGACGACGCCCTGGGCGAGTTCGTCGCCATCCACCAGATCGAGGAAGCCGAGGCTCGGCGAGAAGGATGAAATCTCCTGTTCGAGATCCCGGGTCGCCGGGATGACCCGCTGCGGCAGGCGCACGGCCGGCAGCTCGATCGCACGCCACTCGCCGCATGCGGCGGGTCCACCACGGATCTGGCTGTCGGTGGCGCGGCTCTGCTCGCGGCTCGCCCCGTTCGGACGGGTGACCGAACTGTCGAGCGGCAGGTCGGCTCGCAAGTGCTGCTCGTCGAGTTCGAGGGGCCGGAATTCAGCATTCCGTCGCGCGATCTCGTCGATCATGGCGGGCGAGCACGGACCGATCGGGAAATCCTCCTGGCGGATCTCGCCGCGGCGCAGGTCGACGAGCCGGGTGCCCGGGGCGCCCAGATCACGCACCCGCGCCTGCTTCACGAAGCCTCCCGACGGGAGTGTCGCACGGTCCACGGCAAGCGCCGAGGTGATGGCGCGCACGGCGGGAAGAGAATATTTTCCATCGATGTCGGTCACCACCGTGCGACCATCCGATAGCACGAGCCGCACGCCCGCGAGGCCGATCTCGTCCGGTCCCGACTGACGCGCGTCAGCGTCGCAGTCGAGGAATACCTTGCCGAGGATCACGCCTTCGCGCGCAAACACGCCGCCCTGCTCGTCGACGTCGACGGTGGCGAGCGCGGGGACCGACCGGACCGGCTGGGCGAGACCCGCCATGATGCCCTCGGCGACCGCCACATTGGTGCGCGGCCCCTGGCCGGCACTCGGCAGAACCTGGGCAATGTAGCTCACCGTCACGCGCCCGAGGCGAGCGATGTCCCCGACCTCGAACGTCAGTTCGCGCCCGGGCGCGCCCAACGGGTCCGCGAGCGCTGCGCCGTCGAGCCGGGCGCTGCCGGAGACGTAGGCAAAGCCGGACGGCAGCGTGTCCACGAGACGATTGCGCAGGAGCGCGAGATCAGAGCGGTTCGTCAGTGCCACCTCGTAGCGAACGAACTCACCGATCCTCACCTTCTGGCGGTTCGCAAGTTTTTCCACCACCAGGACACGGTCGGTCGCGGGATCGACGGGAATATCGACGCCGAATTGCGCCGTGGGCGCGGCCATCGTAAAGCTCCGCCCGTAGGACGCCTCGGCGTGAACGTTGCGCGCAAAACCAGTGAAAACCGTCCGCTGGGACGCGAATGTCAGCCGGTCGATGTCCGTGACCTCGATGACATAGCGCGCTTGCCGCAGTTCGCGGAGGCGATAGAAGCCGTCGATGTCCGTGGTTTGCTGTGAAATGACGCCACCGGACCCGTTCCGCAGAATGACGCGCGCGCCGGGGATCGGAGTGTTCGTCAGGGAATTGAAAACAAACCCGCCGGGGTTGACGATCAATTCGTCGTCGAGGGTCTCGCCACCGCAGACAGCGGAGGCCAGCACTCTGGTCGCCTTGGTGGCCGTCAGGGTTGCGTTTCCGGGTACGGCGGGTTGCTGCGGCTGAACGGGAAGCGGGGCGGCGCGGAAAACGCCCGAGTTCGGTGCGGTCTCGAACGCGATCACTGTCTCGCTGTCGCCATCTGGCGTCGAGCGAACGACGATGGTGACCTGATCCGCAACGGCGGCATCGAGGTTGCAGCGGCCATCCTCCAGCTGGAGATGCGCGTTGCCCTCGCCGGGGAGCGCGACCACATCCTCGAGATAAGTCCCGTCGACGAAGCGCAACCGGCCCGCAGGACCCGAAACCGGTGTCAGCACCTCGTTGGAGGAGAGACGAACGTGACCGCCCGTATCGTCCGGTTGCCAGGTTTCAGCGAGGTTTGCGATGGTGGTGGCAGCGGCGGTCGGATTGACGGAGACGGTGAAGGAGAGGTCCGTCGACTGGGCAACCGGATATGCGCGCTCGTAGAGGAAGGCCACGGCATCGACCGATGCGGCGTTGGCGGGTGCTGCGGATACGAAAGAAAAGCGGGGCGCCCCGAAGAGGTGGTAAAGGGGCTTGAAGTCGACGCTGTCGTCGATGCGCACGAAGGCGGTGTTGCGCGGAATGTCGTCGCGCACGAGAACGCCCGTGACGGCGGCGCCGTCGACGAGGAGGGACTCCCCCTCGAGGTCGGCATAGGGAGCGACGTCGGTGACGCCGTTGTTGCGGATGGCAATCGTATAGGTCAGCAGCCCGCCGCTCTCGGTGCGGCCGGCCGATGCGCGCTTGGCGAGCGTCAGGCCAGCCGGAGCGATCGTGACCGCCAGGGGAGCGCTCGCGTCGATGGCGTGATCGGGATCACGCGCCACGAGATTCGAGAGCGAGGCCGCGCCGTTGGCAAGAGCGGCCGGTGTCCTGAAGCGGACGTTGAACGACAACCGTTCGCCGACGGCGAGGGGAAATCTCGCTCCGGCGGTGACCTCGGGTTCGCCCGGATCGATCGCGCCGTTGCCGTTCGTGTCGAGGAAGATCGACACATTCGCGAGGTCGAAGTCGTCACTGCCGCTCTGAGGGAATGAAATCAGCGGAGAGAGGGCAACGTTACCGCGATTGGTCACGGTAAAGACGGCCTCGGCGATCTCGTCGGGCGAGGCGGTCATGCTCTGCGCCCTGCCGACCTCGAGGGCGGCAACCGCATTGACGATGGCGGTGACGCTGTTGGAGACGATGCGCTCGCGGATGCCGAGCCGCTCGTTGAAATACGTGGCCTCGGCCTGCCCGATGATCAGGTCTCCGGGAAGGGCGGGTCGCGCCGCGGAGGCGGAGGCCGTTGCGGAAAGCGTCGCCAAGGCGAGCGCGAGTGTTCTCAGCGTGCGTTTCATGGTCGGCGCCATCTCTGGTGGGTTGTGGACCGGAACTCGAACGCGCACTGACCCGGTGGCCGGGCGCGAACGCCCGACCATTTCTTCTCTCCAGCCTCGAAAGGCGGATCAGTTGTCGATCTGTACGTGGAACTCGAGCCTGCCGAACTGGCCGGGCGTCAGAGTGCCGATCGCGACGCTCAATTGCCCGGTGGCTTCGTCGGCCGGCGTGCTCGGGGCGACCGAGGCACCCGCACCGTTTCTCGCGCTCGCCGCGCAGCCGCCACCGCAGTTCTCGAAGGTCGTGTAGACCGGAACGCGATCGGTGATCTCCACGCTCGTGGCATCAGCGGTGCCGGTGTTCGTCGCCGTCACCCGATAGCGGATGCACTGCCCGGGATCGGCGGTGAGTTGGGTCAGCTGATAGCCGCCGATCGCACCCGTGCAGTTCGGATCGAGCGCCTGCTCCTTGAGCAATTCGACGTCGCCCGAGACGATCTGCACCGTGTCGCGCAGGGACCCGTCAGCCGGATCAGCATCGCTCACCGTCCCGCCGTTGAGCGAGGTGGAGATGGCAACCGTTCCGATCTCCACCAACCCGGGGGCCGCTGTCGCGGGAACCTGGGTGCGGTTGAAAATCGTAACCGACTGGCCCGGCGCGATGCCGCCCGGAATGTCGTCGATGTTGTCGATCGGCGGGTCCGTCGGATCGAGTTGGCCGTTGTTGTTCGCATCATAGAACAGTGTCGCCGACATCAGCGTGTTGCCGCTGACGCTGAGCGCACCCTCCGTGATGGTCACGTTGCCCTCGTTGGTGATCACGTGAGGCATGACGATCACCCCACCGGGAGCGGCCTGAGTGGTCTGAGGCACTTGGATCGACAGATCGACGATCTCGTTGACGACGACGCGATCGAGCTTGATGTCGAGGGAGCCGTTCGTCGGCGAGAACGCACGGAAGTAGATGTCGACGTTGCCCGGCGACGCGGTCGCCGGCACCCGAACCTCGGCGGTGAAATTCGCCGAGCCGCCGGCCGCAATGAGACCGGTATTGTTCACCTCGACGTTCGCGGCGTTGAGGAAGCGCACCTGGAAGTCGGCCGGCAGCCCCGCGCCAGGAGCAAAATTGCTGCCGGAGAAGGCGAGGTCGTAGCTCGAGGCACCGGCGCCGGAATTCTCCACCACGATCGGGAACACGGCCGTTGCGCCGGGGTCGAGCGTCACCGTCGTCCACGGATTGCCGGCGTTGTCGACGGCAGGGCCGTCGGCAAGGTTTCCGGCGTTCTCGATGTCGACCGTCTCACCGATCACGTCGGCCTCGAGCGAGGCGGTCGCCCCGTTCGAAACGGAGGGGTCGCTGGAAGCGGTCGCCACGACCCTTGCCTGCCAGGCCGGATCCGTCGCGGCACGGATGCTCGAAGCGTCATTGGGAAGGTCGACGCGCAGGAAGACCGTTCCGAGATGCTCGGCGCCGGGCGTTGCGAGATTGTCGGGCGAGAGCACCAGGTCGGGCCGGCCGTCACCGTCGCTATCCGTCAGCGGGACACCAGCCGCATCCGTCAACGTGAAGGTGGTCCCGGCCGGATACGCGTTGCCGGGCACGTTGTCGACGGAGAGGTTGAAGGTCTCGAGGACGTTCGAATGGTTGGTCAGGACGAACTCGAACGGAACCACCGCGCCCTGTGGGAATCCGCCGCCGACGATCGGCCCGCCGCTGCCATCCTCGCTGACGACGTCGTTGCCGAGCCCATCGGTGTCCGTCGAGGAGACCAGTGCCGTTCCGAGATTGGCTCCCTCGGGATCGGCTGCCGCGGCATTCGCCGAACGGTCGGCGAGCGAGACCGCGATGAGATCGTCGACCGCAATGACGGAGATATTCGATTCCACGGGCGGCCCGCCGTTGATCGTGGAGGCAGCGGTGTTCTCGATGGTCCCGGCAGCGCCGGCAACAACCACGGCCGTGAACCTCAGCGTGCCCGTGCGTCCGGCCGGCACGGAGGAAATCGTCGCCGTGACGGTCGCGGCGGACGTGGCACCGAAGTCGTAGGCAATGGTCTGGCCGAGGCCATTGGTGCCGTCGGTGCCGTCGGCGGGATCGTCGAGCGTGCCGCCATCGGACCAGGTCGCCGAGCCGGGCGTGTAGCTCAATTCCGCGGGCAACGTGTCGAGCAGCACGACGTTGGTCGCGCTGGCGAGGCCGACGTTGGCATAGGTGAGCGTCACGGTCACCGTGTCGCCGATCGCCGCGTTGGACGGCGTCATCGACTTGGTGAGTTCGATGATCCCGCTGGTCGTTACGCCGAGCGTATCGGTGACGATGTCACTCACGGTGTTGTCGTGCTGGCTGGTGGCGGTGACCGTGACCGTTTCGGTATCACCGGGAGCTGCGGTTGCCGGCAACTCGACCTCGATCACGATACCGAAGACGTCTCCCGGATCGAGCGACGGGGTTATGGTGATCGGGGTAAGGGTGTCGGGCACACCGTCCTTGTCCGCGTCGGGATAGATGCGGATGATCGGATCGATGGTGCCGGTATTGGCATCGACGGCGGTCAGGTCGAAAATATCGGGACCGTTGCCGTCGTTCGATATCGTATGTGGATAATAAACCTTGCCTCCGGGGCTGCCGCTCTTGGTCGTATCGGTCGCCACGTCGACGCCGGCAACCTGGTTGACGATCGTCTCCACGAGATTGGACCTGACCGTGACCGTCTCTCCAGCGGAATTCTGATAGGTGGCGAGCGCCTGGTTGCCGATGATGGTGTCGGCTGGTGGCGGTGCCGCCAGAGCCGTGCTCCCCATCAGGACCAGTGCGATCACCGCAAGCCCCGTCCGGGCCCGGGTCATCCTTCGCAGCTGCATTTCTCAATTCCCCTCAAGCATCTTCGGATCGTCTCGCGCCCGGTCGCGGACTTTTTCTCGAGCCGGAGGCGCACTCTCGGGGTAGGTGATTCATGGTGATAGCCACAACTATTGGTTGCATCACGGGATAAATTACGCCTCACCGACCGTGTGCTGCACGCAACAGTTGCGTACGCCGAACGTGGCCTGCCAGCATCGAGATCGCGGAGCGAAATGAAAAAGGCCGCCCGGGAGCAGGCGGCCGAGGGGAGCGATGATCATGCGGCAAGTCCGCGTGCACCCTCCCCGATCGACATTGAAGGGGCTTTTATTTGGACGCCAGCGGGCCGACAGAGACCGAGATCATCGGTCGGGACCCTTTCAATGGAAATTAAAGTAATGGAGCGGCAGGACCCGAAATAGCATCATGGCTGGGCCGAGCCCGATTTCGACGTGGCGACCGGGACGCCGCAGTTGCAGGCCGCGCGGCCGCGCGGCGCCAATCGACGCACGGCCCCTGCGCCTGCCGGTTCATTCGGAGACCTGGACACGATAGGCGTTGGCGGTCGAGGCGCCCTCGGCCAGTGGCTCGGCCAACCGCCAGCGGATCGAGCGGTAGTCCTCGGGCAGCGCTTCGACGCGGCGCTCCGTGCCGTCCTCGTTCCGGACGGTCTTGAAGGCCGGGAGCGCCTGCCAGTCCTCGCCGTCGACCAGCACCTCGAAGACATCACCCGGAGCGCCCGTCGCGCTGCCGGCGACGAAGGTGGTGCCCGCTGGGATCGGCCCGGCAACGATGAAGCCGGAAAGCGATCCGGCCGAAGTGTTGTGGTGCGCGATGCGGTATTCGATCACGTCGCCAGGGTCGACATTGCGAGCCGGCCCGAATTGCTCCGTTCCCTCGCTCGAGACCTCGACGAGGAAGGCTTCGAGCGAACTCTCGACCGGCGAATCGGCGACGCTGGTCGTGGCGTGCGCCTGGACCGCGAGCACGATGAAAAGGGCAGAGAGGCCGGCAACGAGGCGCGGCACGATGGGTTTCGCGAACATTTTTCAGCCTCAGGTTGTAGAATATCAGAACGCTACACATGCGTGTATTTCGCATCGCGCCTGATTCGGCAACCTGGAAGTGTAAATTTTTCCTTATGCAACCCCTAAGGCGTGCCTCGATGCATGGCGTGCGCGCCAGTCCGCGGGAAAACGGCCGGATGGGGGACGCTCGGCACCGGGGCGGCCGTCAATTACCGCGCGAGTGCGCAGTACCGGCGGCGCCGGTGCCGCCGGTGGCCGCCGCCGGCAATGGTGCCAGTCCTATCTCGGCCGTCCTGCCCGCTGCCGCTTCTTCGAAGGCCGTCAGGAAGCGGACGGACCCACAAAAGCTCATCTTCTTGGCGATGATGGAGGCGAGCCGCTCGCGCACCCCGCGGGCAGTGCGGCCGGCAACGACGGGGTTTCGCTCATAGCCGAGGCGCGAAAAGAAGTTCGACGAGGGAACATCGGCCGCGACCGGCTCCAGCATCTGGAGGCCCCGGCCATAGCCGACGAGGTTGAGCAGTTCGAGGTCGGCGGACGGCAGATTGCGGTAGCCCTTGTCGGCAGCGACCTCGACGATCCGCTTCAACTTGCGCGTCTGGATCATCGGTCCAATGTGGACGTCGAGGTTGAGCGCGTGCACGGCATGGCCGCGGCGCGTCTTGCCGAAACTCACGTATTCCTTCCAACCATTGCGGCCCGAGATGCGGCGGATATAGCTGCCGATGTCGCGCACCATGCGGCGCACGACCCCCGCTTTGTCGCGCAGGTGACCCGCCAACCGCTCGTCGGCGCCGAGGGCGCGACGTTCGAGTTCGGCCGCGAAGTCGTCTCCGTGCAGGTGCGTCATGGCAGCGGAATTGGCCGCCAGGAGCTGGGCATAGCCGAGGGCTGTGGAAGCGGCCCTGCCCTTGGGCGCCTGCGGGCGGCACTGCTGATCCGTCACGAAGATGCCGGACTGGCGGAAGTAGGGGCCGAGGCCACCGGTCTCGAGGGAATAGACGCCGACGACCTGCTCGGCGGTGAGCCCGAGCGCGAGCGACTCGCTTGCGTACTGGCGCATATAGTCCATGTCCGAGACGTGATGCGGCACGAAGGCGTATTCCTTCTCGGCCGCCGAGAGGAAATCTGCCAGCACCGGAAGCTCGTCGCCGGGCTTGGAAGGCTGCGGGGGCTTGGCTTCCGGGTCGCGGCATCCGGGCTTTGCGCGGCCGGTGTAGTCGGGCGGGAAGTTCTGAACGAAATCGTTCGCAACGAGGGTCGCGCCACGCTTCACCTTGTCGGCCCGTGCGCGCTGCAATTTGGCGATCTCGTTCCAATAGGTCTCGAGCCGGCGTGCGTGGGTCGAGCGGTCCTTGCGGTAGGCCGTCCAGGCGGCCTTGCAGGCCTCCGGCGAGATCGCCTTGGCCGCGAGCGCGGGAGCAGCAGCGCCCGCGAGCACGACCACGAGCAACAAGCCGATCGCGATGCCGAGGAGCGCCGATCGAGACCGAACCGAACCCGAGCGGGTCTCGCCGCGGCACGACGGGCCCCACCATGGCGCTGGCAAGTGTTCGCGCCCGCTGTCGCCCAACATGTCTGCCTCCCTCGCGGGCCATTCGGCCCGATGGCGCCGTTCGCCCGCCGAACGGCATGGGGCCTCGAACACCGCCACGCGGCCACTCGACGTGCCGGCCCGGGACACCGAATGTCGACAGTAAAGCCTAATGATATGCAAATCCTGTGGCAGAATTGCCCAGTTTCACGAATGTCTGCTGTCGATCAGACGGTAGCCGAGGGGGGATCGCATGAAAGGTTTGTCGACAGTCGAACTCATGGCCGTACTGTTCACGGGCATCGCCGGGCTCGCGTCGGCGGTGCAGGCCTATGTTTCGTGGGAGACGCGCGGCGAAGTATCGAGAGCCATCGTCTTTGCCCAGCGGATCGATGCCTGCTCGAAAGCGATGGCGGCGATCGAGCCGTTCGTTGCCAAGGCGCGGGCAGAGGGACGGGCAATCGTGGCGTCCGGGCAGCCCGGCGGCAATTACTCGCTCCCGCAGTATTTCTACCGAATGGCGGCGGGCAGCGCGAGTTTCGAGGCGGAACACAACCCGCGCGTCGGCGCGTGGCGGATCGCCGCGGCCGCGTACCGCATCGTCAGCCCGGCCGGTGCCCAGGAAGCGGTCGAGGACCTCGATCGCGCGATCACCGTCGACATCGCCGAAGGGCGCTATATGGACCAAGCCGAAATGCTTGCCTGGCTCGAGGGTCTCGAGGCGAACGCCGACCGGTTGACCGCGACATGCCGAGGCTGGGTCTAGGCGCAGGAGAACCCCGCTCCGGCGAATGGGCAACAGGGAGGGGCGACATCTGGTGGGCGCGGCTGGGATTGAACCAGCGACCCCTCGCGTGTGAAGCGAGTGCTCTCCCGCTGAGCTACGCGCCCGCCGATGGACGGAAGATGACGCCTAGGCGAGGGGCACCGGACTGTCAAGTCGCGGTCCCAAGCGTGACAGATCCGCCGGAATGAGGCCAGATGCCGGCTTTCGCTGGCTCCAGTGTGCCCTCGGGTGTTGGCCGCCAAGGGGATTTTACGCCACCTCGTCGGCGCCGCCCCGTCGCCTATTGCCAAGGCCGCGGGCCATGTGCTCGTCTCACCGCATTCCCAACATGGCGATCGAACAATCATGCCCGAGGCCCGCCACGCGCACGTCGACACCTCACCCAAGGTGGCCGACGAGATCAAGACGACCACGTGCTACATGTGCGCATGCCGCTGCGGCATCAAAGTCTACCTGCAGGACGGGCAGGTCCGCTACATCGAGGGCAACCGCGACCACCCGGTGAACAAGGGTGTGCTCTGCGGCAAGGGCGCGGCCGGGATCATGCAGCACCTCTCGCCCGCCCGCCTCAGGGCACCGATGAAGCGGGTCGGCCCGCGCGGCTCCGGCGAGTTCGTCGAAATCGGCTGGGAGGAGGCGCTGGCGCTGGCCACCGACTGGCTCGGCGAAGTCCGGGCGCGCGACCCCAAGCGCCTCGCCTTCTTCACGGGACGCGACCAGAGCCAATCGCTCACGGGCTGGTGGGCCATCCAGTACGGGACGCCCAACTATGCCGCGCACGGGGGCTTTTGCTCCGTCAACATGGCAGCGGCGGGGCTCTATACCTTCGGGGGCTCGTTCTGGGAGTTCGGCGAACCCGACTGGGAGCTGACCGAATACTTCATGCTCTGGGGGGTGGCCGAGGATCACGGCTCGAACCCGATCAAGAAGGGCCTCGGCAAACTCAAGGAGCGCGGCACCAAGGTCGTTTCCGTCAATCCGGTGCGCACAGGCTATGGCGCCATCGCCGACGAATGGCTCGGCATCCGGCCGGGGACCGACGGCCTGCTCGCCGGAGCCCTGGTCCACGAATTGATGGCAGCCGGCCGCATCGATCTCGACTATCTCGTGCGCTACACGAACGCCCACTGGCTGATCATTCAGGCCCCCGGGGCAGACGACGACGGGCTCATCGCACGCAATGGCGCGGGCCGGCCGCTCGCCTGGGACAAGGGCACGGGCGGCCTCGCGGAGGCCACCGCGAGCGGCATCGTGCCGGCGGTTGTCGGATCGTACACGCTCGAGGATGGGCGGCGCGCGGTGCCGGTGCTCGAACTCATCGCGCGGCGCTTCCTCGGCGAGGATTATTCTCCCGATGCGGTCGCCGGGCGGACCGGCATCCCGGCGGACACCATCCGGCGGATCGCGCGCGAACTCGCGGAGGCCGCCTTCGAGCGCGAGGTCGTTCTCGACGTCGCGTGGACCGATTGGACCGGCAAGCGGCACGACAAGATGATCGGCCGGCCGGTCTCGTTGCACGCCATGCGCGGTATTTCGGCCCACTCGAACGGTTTCCAGACCTGCCGCACGATCCACCTCCTGCAGATCCTGCTCGGCTCGATCGATTGCCCCGGTGGCTTCCGCTACAAGGCACCCTACCCCAAGAGCGTGCCGCCGCCCTTGAAGCCGCACGGTCGCCTCGACTCGATCAAGCCCAATACACCCCTCGGAGGACCGCACCTCGGCTTTCCGACGAGCCCGGCCGATCTCCTTCTTTGCGACGACGGGGTGACGCCCTGCCGCATCGACAAGGGCTTTTCCTGGGATGCCCCGCTCTCGGCGCATGGCCTCATGCACATGGTCATCACCAACGCCGGGCTCGGGGACCCCTATCCGATCGACGTCCTCTTCCTCTACATGGCCAACATGAGTTGGAACTCGGCCATGAACGTGCCGGATACGATCGGCCACCTCACGGCACGCGATCCTGTCACGGGCGACTATAAAGTCCCCAAGATCATCTATTCGGACGCGTACTATTCCGAGATGGTCGCCTATGCCGATCTCATCCTGCCCGACACCACGTATCTCGAGCGGTGGGACTGCATCTCGATGCTCGACCGGCCGATCTCGGAACCGGACGCGCCAGCCGATGCGATCCGCCAGCCGGTGGTCGAGCCGGATCGCGACGTGCGCGGGTTCCAGAGCGTGCTCATCGACCTCGGAGCGCGGCTGGCTCTGCCCGGATTCGTCACGCCGGAGGGTTCGCCACGCTATCCCGGCGGGTATTCCGACTACATGGTGAACCACGAGCGTGCACCCGGTGTCGGCCCGCTCGCCGGCTGGCGCGGCGCGGATGGAAAAAGCTTCGGCAAGGGCGCGCCCAATCCGGACCAGCTTTCTCGCTACATCGAGAACGGCTGCTTTCACGCCCACCACCTCGCGGAGGGCATGCGGTATTTCAAGCACGCCAACCGAGACCATCTCGAGTGGGCGCACTCGGTCGGCATGCACAATTCGACCGACCCGGTGATCTTCCAGCTCTACAGCGAGCCACTGCAGCGCTTCCGGCTTTCGGCACGCGGGCACGGGGCGCCACAGCCGCCGGCGAGCCACCGCGAGCGCATCGAGGCGTATTTCGATCCGCTGCCGTTCTGGTATCCGCCGTTCGAGGAGGAGATCGTCGGCGGGAGCGAATATCCGTTCCACGCGATCACCCAGCGCCCCATGCACATGTACCATTCCTGGGGCTCGCAAAACGCCTGGCTACGCCAGATCACCGGGCAGAACCGGCTCTTCATGAACCGGCAGCGGGCGGAGGCACTCGCTATCGCGGACGACGACTGGGTCTGGCTGACGAGCCACGTCGGTCGCGTCAAATGCCAGGTGAGGCTGATGGAGGGCTGCAACGCCGATACGCTCTGGACGTGGAACGCGATCGGCAAGCGGGGTGGCGCATGGGGTCTCGATCCCGACTCCGCCGAGATCAAGAAGGGCTTTCTTCTCAATCACCTGATCGGCGAACTCTTGCCCGAACGCGAGGGGGGATACCGCTACTCCAACAGTGACCCGATCACCGGACAAGCGGCCTGGTACGACCTGCGTGTCAGGATCGAAAAGGCCGCGCACGACGAACGCGAGACGAGTGAGCCGCGCTTCGAGCCAATCGCACCGATGCCCGACCGGGCGCCGGGTCTGATCCAGTACGGCCGGCAATTCGAGGACCAGAAACCGTGAGCACTTCAGGCTACACCTCACTGCCGGCGGGATTGCCCGTGCCGCAGGACGATGGCGGCGCGCGGCACCTGCCGGGGATGCGCATGCCTGACATCGCGCTTTCCTCGACCAAGGGCGGCGCAGTTTCACTCGCCGCGCTAACGGGCCGCTCCGTGGTCTTTTGTTATCCACGCACGGGTGTCCCGGGCGAGCCACTACCGGAGGGCTGGGACGCGATACCGGGGGCACGCGGCTGCACGCCGCAGGCCTGCGGCTTCCGCGATCTCGCCGAGGACTTCCGTCACCAGGGCGCGCGAATTCTCGCCGTCAGCACCCAGGACACCGCCTTCCAGCGAGAAATGGCCGAGCGGCTGCACCTGCCGTTCCCAGTGCTGAGCGACGCGGGCCTCGAGCTCACCCGTCAGCTCTCCCTGCCGACGTTCGAGGCGGCTGGCATGACGCTCCTGAAGCGCCTCACGATGGTGCTGGACGACGGCGTCGTGACACACGTTCTCTATCCGGTGTTTCCGCCCGACCGGAGCGCGCAGGAGGCGCTCGCCTGGATCGCGGCCCATCCCGTGACGGGAGGCCGCTCATGACCGCTCTGCCGGAACGTACGGATAAGAAACTCGGCCTCGTCATCGATCTCGACACCTGCGTCGGCTGTCAGGCGTGCGTGACGAGCTGCAAGGAGTGGAACACGTCGGGCTATTCGGCGCCGCTCTCCGACATCGGGCCCTATGGCAGCGACCCGCAGGGTGCCTGGCTCAACCGGGTGCACGGTTTCGAGGTCGGCGAGGGGGCGGCAAGCCGCACCGTGCATTTTCCCCGCTCGTGCCTGCACTGCGAGGAGCCGGCCTGCGTCACTGTCTGCCCGACGGGCGCTTCCTACAAGCGCGCCGAGGATGGCATCGTGCTGGTCAATCCGGACACCTGCATCGGCTGCAAACTGTGCTCGTGGGCGTGCCCCTACGGAGCCCGGGAATACGATCCCGCGCACGGTGTCATGAAGAAGTGCACGCTCTGCGTCGACCGCATCTATAACGAGAACCTCGAGCCCGAGGATCGCAAGCCCGCTTGCGTTCGCGCCTGCCCGACGGGGGCCCGCCACTACGGAGACCTCGGCGATCCGGGCAGCGCGGTTTCGCGGCTCGTGGCCGACCGGGGCGGTTACGATCTCCTTTCGGAGTTCGGCTACAAGCCCGTCAACAAGTACCTGCCGCCGCGCCCCCGGCGCGATGCGACCGCGAACGCCGGGCGGACGGATGCCTTCCTCGAACCCGTCGGGGTCGGCGACGGCTCGCTGACGGAGAAATTCTTCGCCTGGGCCGACCGGGTGCTGACACGCTAGTCGGACGCTACCCGAGTTCGCACCAGGACCCCCTACCGCTACCGAGCGCCAGCCGAGCAGAGCGAGCCCATGCATCCGGCCTATTCCGTCATCCTCTTTACCACCGCATCGGGCGCCGGCTACGGCCTCCTCGTGCTGCTGGCGCTGGCCGGCCTGTTCGGCTGGGTACCGATCGAGCAGGGATCGGGGCTCGCGGGCTTCGGGGCCGGGCTCGGATTGGTGACGGCGGGGCTCCTTTCCTCGACCTTCCACCTCGGGCGGCCCGAACGCGCATGGCGTGCGTTCTCGGAGTGGCGCACCTCGTGGCTTTCGCGCGAGGGAGTAGCGGCGGTGGCAACCTACGCACCGGCGGGCCTTCTCGCGCTGCTGTGGTGCTTCGGCGGCGGGCTCGGCGCGGTGGGTGGTGTGCTGGCCCTCCTCACAGTGGTTGCGGCTCTCGCCACGATCTACTGCACGGGGATGATCTATGCCTGCCTCAGGACAGTGCCCGAATGGAACCTCTCCATCGTGCCTTGGGTGTACATCGGGCTCGGGTTGGCGGGCGGGGGTCTCCTTTTCAACCTCTGGTGCGCAGCGGCGGGCTATGGCGGGGCCTGGAGTGGCTGGCTGGCGCTGGCGCTGCTGCTTTGCGGCCTCGCGCTCAAGGTCGCCTATTGGCGCCAGACGAGGGCACTCGGCGTGCGCTTCACGGCCGGCGATGCCACGGGCCTCGGCGCGCTCGGCCGGGTCAGACCGTTCGAGGCGGCGCACGCGACACCGAACTTCGTCATGCGTGAAATGGGCTATCGCGTCGGACGGCGGCACGCCATGCGGCTGCGGATCCTGGCGATCGTCGCGGGCTTCATCGCCCCGGCGGCGCTTCTATTGATGGGCGCGGCCTTCGATGCCGGCCTTACGGCCGCGCTCCTTGCGTTGGTGAGCGGGGCGCTCGGCGTGCTGGTCGAGCGCTGGCTGTTCTTTGCCGAAGCGCGTCATCTCGTCACGCTCTATTATGGGGCCGATGCGATCTGACGGCGGCGGCCCGGCCGCCCCAATGGCAAGGAGTACGGTCATGCGTCACGGCGGACAGGTTCTGGCGCGCCAACTGGCGATCAACGGCGTCGAGCGGGTGTTCTGCGTGCCGGGCGAAAGCTACCTCGCCGCCCTCGACGGGCTCTATGAAACCGCGGGCATCGCCACCATCATCTGCCGCCAGGAAGGCGGCGCGGCGATGATGGCGGAGGCCGACGGCAAGCTGACCGGCCGGCCCGGCATCGTCTTCGTGACGCGGGGGCCAGGTGCGACCAATGCATCCGCGGGGATTCACGTCGCCCGCCAGGATTCGACGCCGCTCATCATGTTCATCGGCCTGCCCTCGCGCGACATGCAGGACCGCGAGGCGTTCCAGGAATTCGACGTCACGGCCGTTTTCGGAGCCCTCGCGAAACACGCGAGCGTCGTGCCCTCGGCGGACCGCATCCCCGAGTACGTCGGCCGCGCCTTCCACATCGCGATGTCCGGCCGGCCGGGCCCGGTGGTCGTCGGCCTGCCGGAGGACGTCATCAGTGCCGAAACCGAGGTCCGGGAGGCAAAACCGGCGAACCCGGCCGCCGCCCATCCCTCGCCCGGTGTCATGCGCGCCCTGGCCGAGCGGCTCGCGGCCGCCGAGCGCCCGTTGCTGCTGGTCGGCGGCCCGGGCTGGAGCGAGACGGTGCGCGGGCGGATCGAGCGCTTCGCGGCAACCGCTCGGGTGCCGGTGGCGACCGCCTTTCGCTATCAGGACTACGTCGACAATCGCCACCCCTGCTATGCGGGTCACCTCGGCATCGCGCCGGACCCGGCGCTCGCCAAACGGGTTCGCGCGAGCGACTGTCTCATCGTCATGGGGCCACGGCTCGGGGAGATGACGACCGGGGGATACAGTCTCCTCGAGGTCCCGAATCCGGAGACCTTCCTGGTACACGTGCAGCCGGGTCCCGACGAAATCGGCCGCGTCTACCGCGCCGATATCGCCATCGCGGCGACCGCGGATGAATTCTCCGAAGCGCTCGCGGGGCTCGGCGAGGCGGGCGGTGAGTTGCGGGCCGGCCTCTGCGAGGAGGCGCACCGTGACTACGAACGCTTCATCGTGCCGCAGCCCTCGAGCGGGCCGGTGCGGCTCGAGCAGATCATGACGCTCCTCTCGGAGGCGCTGCCCGCCGACAGCATCGTCACGAACGGGGCTGGGAACTACGCCGGCTGGCTGCACCGCTACTACCAGTGGAAACAATTCCGCACGCAACTCGCCCCGACGTCCGGCTCGATGGGCTACGGCGTTCCGGCGGCGATCGCGGCCAAGCTGCGCCATCCCGAGCGCCAGGTG
Organism: Hyphomicrobiales bacterium; assembly: GCA_016125495.1. Taxonomy (NCBI): domain Bacteria; kingdom Pseudomonadati; phylum Pseudomonadota; class Alphaproteobacteria; order Hyphomicrobiales; species Hyphomicrobiales bacterium. Next base: position 108,832 of record WGLQ01000015.1, read on the forward strand.
GTGGCGCTCGCCGGCGACGGCTGCTTCCTGATGACCGCACAGGAAATGGCGACCGCCCTGCAGTTCGATGCCCCGATCCGCATCATCGTGGTCAACAATGGCATGTACGGCACCATCCGCATGCACCAGGAGCGCGAATATCCTTCCCGTGTGATGGCGACGAGCCTCGTCAACCCGGACTTCGCGGCGATGGCGCGCGCCTTCGGCGGACATGGAGAAACCGTGCTGCATACGGGCGAGTTCGGACCGGCACTCGAACGGGCGCTCGCCGCGGAGACATTCTCCCTGATCGAAATCAGAACCGACGGAGAGGCGATCACCCCGACCTCGCGGCTCTCGCAAATCCGCGAAGCAGCGATGCTGCGACAGGGCTCCTGAGGAACGGGACACCGAGTCGAGGGCGACGGGTGCAGGGCGCCCCGTCTCGACCTTTGCATTTACCTTCCATTAGCATTAAGCAGTTGGTCCGCGAGACATTAACGGATCGTTGTGTTAGAGATTCATCAACGTCGCGGTTCGGACTGTGACGGGATGGTGAGGAGATCGGCGATGCAGCCGGAAGCCGGGGCCGACGAAGGTAGCGCGGGCGCGCGCTGACCTTCACCTGCTTCACGATTGCAGCGGCACTCCTGCCGGCGAAACTCGAATGCGGCGTCGCTGCCCCGTACCAGGCGATGGCGCTCGAGCAAGGCGGAACCATCCGAGGCGCGATGAACCGACGTTAACTCTCCCTCCTCCGACTGCACATGCACAACCCCCTGCCCTCTCGGGCAGGGGGTTGCTTTCGTCGTGACGATCCAAGGATCGTCGTCTCGGCCCCTGCCCTCCCGGGAAGGGGGGCGTCTTTCGTCGCGACGATCCAGGGATCGTCGCCTCGGCCCGTGCCCTCCCGGGAAGGGGGTTGTCTCTCCGCGGCACAGCCTCCCCAATGGCCGCCGAGGTCTGCGGGCGCGCTCACACCGGCATCGGGATGGAGGACTGGGCAACCGGGACATGGTAGCCGCGCTGGACAGCAGGTCGCCCCGCGATCGCCAGGTACCAGCGCCTCACGTTCGGGAACTCGGCGAGATCGATCCGCTGCCATTCGAAGCGCGCGGCCCAGGGCCATGCGGCGATGTCGGCGATGGAATAATCACCCGCGATGAATTCGCTCCGGGCGAGCTGGCGATCGAGCACACCGTAGAGACGGCGCGTTTCCTTGGAAAAGCGCTCCTCGGCGTAGGCCGAACTGCCGGGATTGAAGTGCAGGAAATGATGGGCCTGACCGAGCATCGGACCGAAGCCGCCCATCTGCCACATCAGCCATTGGAGCACGCGATAGCGCCCGGCGAGATCGGTTGGCCAGAGCTGGCCGGAGCGCTCGGCGAGGTAGGCGAGGATCGCACCGCTCTCGAAGAGGCCGACCCCGGTCTCCCTGTCGACGATGGCGGGTATGCGATTGTTGGGACTGATGGCGAGGAAATGCGGCTGGAACTGCTCGTCCTTGTTAATGTCGATCGGATGCACTTCGTAGGGCATGCCGGTCTCTTCCAGCATGATCGAGACCTTACGCCCGTTGGGCGTCGACCAGGTGTAGAAATCGATCATCGTTTTCACTCTCCTTTGCGGTGAATGTCAGGGGCCGGACGGATGGGCGCGGCGGCGGTCGGATCGGATGTTGCGGGCGGCGCGGAGGCGAGCCCTTGGCGAAGGACGACGACGGCCGTGCGCACCGGCACCATGGCCAGCGCGGCAACGAGGAGCGCGGCGTAGGCCCCGAAGATCGAGAGCGGAAAACCGTCGCCGCCGATCGCGTCCATGAGTGGGCCGGTGATGCCGGCACCAACGAGATTGCCGACACCCCACATCAGGCTGAATCCGGCATTGGCAGCGAGCAATTGCGGGCCGCGCAGGTGCTCGCCGACCAAGGTCATGGCCAGCGTATAGACGCCGAAGGCGAGCGCGCCCCAGACGACGAGGTAGGGCACCGCGAAGGCGCTCGAGAGATCGATCAGCGGCAGCCCCGCCGCCCCGCCCGCGCCGACGAGAGCGCAAACCACCAGCAGGCGGCGGCGCGAATAGCGATCGGCGAGATAGCCGAGTGGCAGCTGCAGGACGAGATTGCCGATGATGAGCGCGGTCAGGAGAAGGGCCGCGCGGTCGGCCGAGATGCCCTCACCCAGCGCATAAACACTCCAAAGACCGAGGATGGCAGCGTCGAAATAGCCAAAGCAGCCGACCGCGAGCAGAAGGAGCGGAATCAGACGAACGGTGCGCGCCACATGGGAGAGGGCGACGTGTTCGACCTCGGGAGCACGGCCGCGCAGCAAGAGGACGGGCGAGCCGAGGACCGCGAGGGCGACGCCGACGACGACATAGGGAAATACACCCGAAAAGCCGATCACCGGGATCAGCAATGGGCCCGCGGCAAAGAGGCCCGCGATGACGGACGTGTAGATGCCGACGATACGACCGCGCAGGCGATCGGGCGCGAACTCGTTCAGCCAGGTCTCACTGACCACGAAAAGCACGGCACCGCTGCAACTGAGGATGAAGCGCAGGCCATACCAGACCTCGACGTCCGGGATGAAGCCGAACAGCATGATGGTGACGACCGTCGTCGCCATGCAGCAGATGACCGTCGGCCAGGCGCCGAAATGGCGCACGAGCACAGCCGCCGCGAACGAGCCGAAGGCGGTTCCAAGTCCCGACATGGCGGTCTGCAGACCGATCACCGTCGAGGAATAGCCACGGGCCTCGAGGTTGAAGGAGAGTGCAGGGTAGGTGTAGCCCACCGTCAACGAATAGACGCCAACCACCGCGACGACGCCGACGATGGCTTCGAGTCGGCCCGCCTCGTCGATCGGACGGCGCCCATCGAGCTTTCCACCAGCGCCCACCGCAGCCCCCCATCCATCACGCCCCCCCGCCGATTCCGGCGGCAGACCGAGCTAGCACCTCGCGCCCGCGTCCACCAGAACCAGCAAGGAAGTGGAGCCAGGGCGACAGCGCGCGACACCAATCGACAGAAAGGAGAAGGCGATGTCATACTGTGGACATGGCCAAATCATAAAGATGGATCAGCACTATTTCGCGCCCGCTCGCGGACGCAAGGGATTGGAGACGATCTCGAAAGGTAAGTCGCGTACGGGATCCTTCCATGAGCGGCGCCGAGCAAAACTCGGCGCCGCAATTGTTTCGGCGGGACGCAGAGGCGTCGATCGTGCATGCCATTGGAGACTTGGCAGCGGCGGATCACCGCCAGGGTTGCGCCAGTTCGAAGCCGGGCCAGCTTGCCTCGTGATGCCAAGGCGCTATGACGGCAGCGCTCGGCGCGGTTGCGATCCATCGCGGCGGCCGGCCGAATGCTTCAGGTGCCGCATGTTCCAGAGATACGCCGTCTACTACGCTCCAGAGCCCCACACGCCGTTGTCGCGCTTTGCCGCCGCTTGGTTCGGCCATCGATCGCCGGGCGCAACGAGCCATACCCCGCGCGAAACACTCGGATTGCCGGAGGAACTGGTCGAACGCGCGACACGCGGACCGTCGCGCTATGGAATGCACGCGACGCTGAAGGCGCCGTTCCGCCTCGCGGATGGAAGCGATGAACGCCAACTCGCCCAAGAGGTGCGGGCGCTCGCCAAGCGACTGCAACCGGCCCGCACGGGCCCGCTCGAGGTGGCACGACTGGGCGATTTCGTCGCGATGATCGCGACCGGCGACACGTCCGGCGCCGATGCGGTGGCGGCCGCCTGTGTCACGGAACTGGACCACCTGCGCGCGCCACTGACGGATGCCGAGCGCGCCCACCGCCAGCCGTCCCGGCTCGACGACAAGGAGCGGGCCCATCTCGAGCGTTGGGGCTATCCCCACGTGCTCGACCGGTTCCGCCTGCACATCACCGTCAGCGACCGATTGCCTCAGGACGAGGGAGAGGCCGTCGCTGCCGCCATCTCCCGCCGATTGAAGCCGATCCTCGCCCAGCCGTTCGAGATGGCGGCGATCTGCCTATTCGGCGATCCGGGAGACGCCCGCCCGTTCGTCCTCCTCGAGCGCTTCAGGCTCGGGGACTGAAGAACGGAGCGGCGGCGGCGAGCGAGCCCTGATCCGGCCCGTCGACGCCACCGGCGATCAGAACCGCCACTTGCCTTCCAGGTAGACCAGGGCGTCCTCGCGAGTGCCGCGGCCGAGGTCGAGGCCGCCCGCGCCATCGTAGGCAACGGTCGGATCGGTCTCGATGCCATAGCGGGCGCCGAACGCCAGCAGGAAGCCGTCCAGGTCGAACTCGATCTGAAGGTCGGCCTCGGCGCCGAAGCCGGCAAAGCCGCCACTCTCGGAAGCGTTTCCGGCGGAAAGCCCAGCGACCCGCAATTGGGCGTCCGCGTTCGCATAACCGAGCTTCACGAACGCATCGGCATCGAGAACGAGCGTGGCAAAGCCGAGCGGGGTGCCGCCGAGCGGTTGGCGGACGTGGCCGAAGAAGCCCAGAAGCGCGGAATGCGAATCGAGTTCGCGGGCGAGCGAGAAGGCCGCCCCGTCGAGCGCGCGCAGACCAAGCACCTCCTCCTCGAGCGACGTCAACTGGAGACCGGCCAGCAGACCGAACCGGCAGCCGGCACCCGACGAAAGGCATGCGTGCTCCGGCGATCCGAGGCGCAGCTCGGTGCGCAATTCGTGGTAGTCGGCATCGTAGGCGATCGGCGTCGCGCCCGGACCAGCCGCAGCCAGGATCGAGCCGCCGGGGGCTTCCAGGGTCAACACACCGGCCAACCCGACCGCCGGGGCGATATTCGCGTCGTCTCCGGCGTCGATGACTCGGACCTCCCACTCACCGATGGCGACAGCTCCGATAGCTGCGCTCGCATCGAACGTGCCGGACACCTCGACCGACCAGCTACCCAGTGTGCCGTCGCCACCTGCCGGGCGGCGGCCAGGCAGGTCGATCTCGCCGACGCCGATCCGGGCGCGCAGTTCGTGGGGGCGGGCCATTTCGAGATCGGCGTCGAGCGAACGCTCGCGCGGGGCGGCCTGCGGCAGAGCCGGCGAGCGCGGAACACTGCGAACAGGGCGGCGGCCGGTCGCACCCGACAATCGCACGGGAGCGCGGGCGATCTGCGGGCGGCCGAGGTCGACGTCCTCGTCCACCGGGAGAACCGGCTGCTCCGGCGGCAGGATCGGCGAAATCCGGGGCGCGGCATCCGCCGTCGAGGGAGTGCGCGCGGCAGGTGCGGTCAGGCGATCCTGGGACTTGCCGTCATCGGTCCCGCCGTTCGGGTCGGGCGTCGCGATCGGCTCGCGCCCCTGGCGCTGTGCGGTGCCGGCCGAGGGGCCGGTTTCACGACCACCGGTTGCCGGCTCGGTCGTGCCGCGACATTGCGCGATGCAACGGCGATTGCCTGCCAGCATGGTGTCATAGGCCTCGAGACGCTCTTCGATGCGGCGCGTCGCCGAGACCACCTGGCTCCATTGCTCGCTGCGGCGCTCGAGGACCTGCCGGAAGTCGGGGGCGAGCTGCTCGAGGGCCGCACGCTGCTGGATGATCTGAGCGTCGATGCTGGCGCGCCGTTCGCGTGCTTCGAAATCCGCGAGACCGCGAATGCTCTGGAGATAGCGCTCGATGCTGGCGTCGCGGGCACGGTCGGCGCCGGCGACCACTTCCTCGGTGCGCGCCAGACCGGCACGGGTCGTTGCGAGCTGGCGCCTCTCGTCCTCGATCTGACCGACCAGATTGTTCACCTCGAGGACCTCGGCGTTACAGTCGGCGCACTCGGTGGCCTCCAATCGTTCGAGAGGGGATTGGGCGATGCGCGCGAAGTTCGGGCGCGCCGCGCCGCGCTCGACGTCGAGGCACTGATCGGTGCAGCGGCCAGCCAGCCGGGTGAACGCCTGGCTCTCGCTGCGCAGCCGCTCGATGACGGCATTGTGCCATGTGATGCGCTCGAAAAACTGGGCCTTGCGCTCGAGTTCGTCGGCAAGGCGGCGATCGAGATCGGCGGTCTCCTCACTCAACCGGCGCAGACGCGCTTCGATCTCCGGCAACCGGGCACGATCGCGGTTGCTGCGGCGCTCGCGAAGGACCTGCGAGACAGAACGCTCGTTGGCATCCTTCGATGTCGTGAGGCTCGCGATGGCCGCATCGACTCGCTCGACCTGAGCGAGCGTTCGCGTGCGGTCCTGCTCGAAGCGTCTGAGGTCCGCGGCGAGACTTGCGCCGGCCGCCGAGACGGTCTGACAGCGCGCGCATGGCGTGGCGGTGCCAGCCTGAGCGAATGCGGAGCGCGGCGAAAGGGCCACTACGAGTGCCAGGATGATCCCGACGAGTACGAACGACGCGACTGATTTCGGCCTAGACGCGGCCGCAACCACGCAAACGCGACTCTGCATGACTAAACCCCCGATCACCAACTTGCCGGCAGGCTAGGTGATTCGAGGCTGGCGCCTCAGGTTGATTGAGCAACGTTTCGCCAAAAGCACGCGGCTCGTGAACAATCGGTCGAAAACCAGGGGACAAAATCGATCAACATTATGAAATTGCGCCCATAATCTACCGCCCGCGAATCCTGCGACAGGATTGTCGATTGCGGGGAGATCACCACGGCCAGGGCCATTCGGGCCGGTGGGGCGGCAACCGGCGGGTCCGATCGCCCGGGCAAGTTGCGCATCGGCGGGGCGTTGCAGCGGGCGCGTTCCGCTCCACACCGGGCCTCCACATCGGGCTGGACAAGGCCCGGGCGATGCGTCACACGGGCCAGCATGGCCACTCTCGGCGTGAACCCGGGTGCGCGACGGAGCCATTGCCTCAGACCGTGCCCGGAACGCGTCGAGACGAACGGGATCACCCGAGTGCCGCATCCGGCCGTTGCCGAGAACCGGCGCCGGATGCGACGTCCGAGACGGGGGTGCGGCGGATGCCTCGAGCCCGGCCCGGACGAGATTGTCATTTCAACACCGCAAGGGGGTAGGCATGTCCAGCGGACGCGCAGCCATCATCGGGACGTTCAAACGGTGCCTCGAGACCACGGCGCCGAAAGAGACCCCCTATAAACATTGGATCCTCGAACGCTGCATCCCCGAGGAAACGGTCGACGCGATCATCGGCCTGCCGTTCAAGGCACCCGACCTCGGTGGCGTCTCCGGCAAGCGCGAACTGCACAATGCCACTCGCACGTACTTCGATCGCGACAACAGCGCGCGCCACGAAGTGGTGCACGATTTCGCGGAGGCCTTCCAGGCGCGCGAGACCACCGATTTCATCGAAAAACATTGCGGGCTCGATCTTTCGGGCACGTACCTGCGGATCGAGTATGCCCAGGACACCGGCGGCTTCTGGCTGGAGCCGCACACCGACCTCGGGGTGAAGAAGTTCACGATGCTGGTCTACATCTCGCGCGACCCGGCGCACGCCAATCTCGGCACGGACATCTACGACGGCGAGAAGCGTCATGTCGGGCGCTCGCCGTTCCGGCCGGGCGGGGCGCTCATCTTCGTGCCATCGAACAACACGTACCACGGCTTCGAGCCACGCGACATTCCGGGCGTTCGCCAGTCGGTCATCATCAACTACGTGACCAACGAGTGGCGCGCACGCGAGCAACTGGCGTTCCCAGATTCGCCGATCGCCTGAGCCCGTGTCGCCTGAGGCCATGCGCCAGCGTCCCAGAATGAAGCGAAAATGAATGTCGTGTTCATGATCGCCTCAGGTCGGGTCGGTTATCCGTGAACCATCGAAGAGAAAGAGCCGGCTGCAACCGCTCGATCGAACAGGAACAAGAGAAGGATCGAAGGCAAGGCGGCTCGCCGATCATGAGACGAAAGCGCGGCCGACGACCTCGACCATCCATCTGGAGCTTGACGCACAACGGACCTCTGGAAGGCAATCGCCCCCAAATGCGAGCGCGGGGCTCCCCCCAATACCCCGCACTTCGCACCTTCCGACGCGCTGCCCCGGCCACCCCCCAAGGCCGGCTCCGCGACCGGGTCATCCCAACGAGACCGTGCGTCATGACGCGGCCGGGCCCCCCCAAGCCCGGCCGCTCTTCTTTTGCGATCGCCTCCTCGCATTGCCGACCGACGGCACCCATCGACCCTTCACAATGCCATCCGATCGACTATGACGGTCCGGAGCCGACAGGCGCGGGGCCGAACCCCGCCGCGCGGCCGCGATGGTCGGGTGTGACAAGGAGCGTGACGATGGCGAAGGTGGCGTGGATCGGGCTGGGCGTGATGGGTTTTCCGATGGCGGGGCACATCCGCACGAAGGGCGGGCACGAGTTGACCGTCTTCAATCGCAACCGCGTCAAGGCGGAGGCCTGGACCCAGAAGTTCGGCGGTCGCGTCGCGAGCACACCGGCGGAGGCCGCGGCCGGGGCGGACTTCGTGTTCGCCTGTGTCGGCAACGATGACGACCTTCGGATTGTCACGACAGGCACGGACGGGGCATTCGGCACACTCGGCGCGGGCGCAATCTTCATCGACAACACCACGGCATCGGCGGCGGTCGCGCGTGAGCTGGACGCGGCCGCCCGGGCGCGTGGCGCGCACTTTCTCGACGCCCCCGTCTCCGGCGGCCAGGCGGGAGCGGAAAACGGCGTGCTGACCGTCATGATCGGCGGCGAGGCCGCCGTCTTCGAGCGCGCCAAGCCGGTGATCGACTGCTATGCGCGCATGAGCCGCCTCATCGGCCCGACCGGGGCGGGACAGCTCACAAAGATGGTCAACCAGATCTGCATCGCCGGGGTCGTGCAGGGCCTCGCCGAGGCGATCCATTTCGCGCAATCCGCCGGCCTCGATACCGACGCCGTCGTCGAGACGATCTCGAAGGGCGCGGCACAGTCCTGGCAAATGGAAAACCGCTGGAAGACGATCGCACGAGACGAGTTCGAGTTCGGTTTCGCCGTCGACTGGATGCGCAAGGACCTCGCCATTTGCCTCGAGGAGGCCAAGGCCAACGGCGTCAGCCTGCCGATGACGGCGCTCGTCGACCAGTATTACGGCGACGTTCAGGCAATGGGCGGACGGCGGTGGGATACTTCGAGCCTGATCCGTCGGCTGCGTCAGCTCGGCAAGGCCTACTGAACGCGCGACTTCAGGAACCGACAGATGGTTGGCCGACGCTCTCGAGGAGAGCGGCAACCTCGGACCGCAAGGTAGGGAGCAATTCTGCCGCGAACCACGGATTGCGCTTCAGCCAGCCGTTGTTGCGCCAGGAAGGATGCGGCAGCACAAGCGTGCGGGGACCCTTCCCCGACGCTTCCAGGTATTCGCGCCAGTTGGCAACAGTGGCCGTCAGATCGGCAAGGCGCCGGGGACCGAGGTGCCACTCCTGCGCGTATTGGCCGATCACGACGATCAGCCCGATGTGCTCGAGCAGGTCGAACACCCTGGCGCGCCAGGCCGGGGCGCACTCGCGCCGTGGCGGCAGGTCGGCGCCGCGCACATCGTAGCCCGGAAAGCAAAAGCCCATCGGGATGATGGCGATGCGGCTCTCGTCGTAAAACGTCGCCTCGTCGATGCCGAGCCAATCGCGCAGGCGATCGCCGGACGGATCGGCGAAGGGGCGGCCGGCCACGTGCGCTCTGATGCCAGGAGCCTGTCCGACGATGCAGAGACGAGCGGTCGCCGAGAGCTGGAAGACGGGCCGAGGCGGATGCGGGAGGGGCGGTCCTTTCGGCGCCTCCATGCAGATCCGGCAGGCGCGCATGTCGCCTGCAAGTCGGGCGATCGCGGCAGCGGCCCCATCCTCGGCGCTCATGGTCGCTCGCGCCTCAGGCCTTCGCGCTCGGCCGCGCCGAAACCTCACCATGCCAGCGCCGGAGGTGAACCAGCTCCTCGGGGCAGCGCACCTTGGTTACCCGCATGAAGTCGAACGCGCAGAGCAGCGTGATGTCGGCAATGCTGAAGGCATCACCCGCCAGATAGCGGGCTTGCCCGAGCCGGCGGTCGAAGAAGGCGAGATCGTCCGGTATCCGATCTCGGCAAAGCTCCCCCCATGGGGCGACCTGCGGTTTCTCCAGCTCGGCCATTGCCGGGTGGAGATGACGGAATGCGCCGGCGACGTGGGCGAGCAGTCCCAGCTCGGCGCGTCGGTTCCACATCTCGATGCTCGCCTGTTCGAGAGGGGTGCGCCCGAAGAGTGCGGGCTCGGGTTGCAGAGCCTCGAAATAACGGCAGATGGCAACACTTTCGCTCAGCGCCGAGCCATCATCGAGCACCAGGATGGGAAAGCGCCGCAGGGGATTGAGGGCGACGATGTCCGGAGCATTCTGGCCGCCCGTGTTGATGTCGACCTGCTCATAGGTCATGGCGATGGCCTTCTCGGCCAAGAAGATTCGCACCCGCCTCGGGTTGGGCGCGCGGCCGTCCTCGATGATCTTCAACGGGTCGCTCCTTCCAGTTCGCTCGAGGTCCGAAGGGGGTCGAGCCAAGTTCGATCGACCACGCTATTGTGCACGCCCGACTGGGTCGCGCCAATCGGTTGCGCAGCGAGCCTCCCCTCCCGGTCGCTTCCGGACGGACCTCGGACGCAGGCGCGGCGGCGGATGTTCGCCGAAGCGCGCATGGACATGTGTCGCCGGAACCACGACCATGGCGGTGGCAGTTCCTGAAATCACATATTTCTACGTGCCGGTCATTTTCGGGGAATGGAGATCATGCATGGCGAGGGTGGGAACGGCACGCAACAAGATCCTCTCGGCCGCACTCGCTGTGATCCGCGAGAAAGGGTACTCGGCAACAACGGTCGAGGAGCTGTGCGCGAAGGCCGGGGTGACGAAGGGCGCCTTCTTCCATCACTTCGCGAGCAAGGAGGAGCTCGCCGTGGCCGCCGCACGCCATTGGGCGGAGACGACGGGCGCATTCTTCGCCGGGGCCCCCTACCACGCGCACGACGACCCGCTGCAACGATTCCTCGGCTACCTCGCCTTCCGTCGCCAGATACTGGTCGGCGAGCTGCCGGAGTTCAGCTGTCTCGCCGGCACCATGGTCCAGGAGGTGTTCGCGACACATCCAGCCATCCGTGAAGCCTGTGGGGCCGCGATCTGCGACCATGCCGAAACGCTGGTGCGCGATATCGAGGAAGCCAAGGCATTCCACGGCATCGAGGCGGAATGGAGCGCGCGGAGCCTCGCCCTCTTCACGCAAACGGTGCTGCAGGGCGCCTTCGTGCTCGCCAAAGCCAAGGGCGGCCCGGAGGTCGCCGTGGCGAGTATCGATCATCTCATCAACTACATCTCGATGCTGTTCTCGACCGCCGAAAGGCCTGAAACGGACACACAGCGCCGCGCCGATCGGGCGTAGGGGCGTTGACCCGAGCATGGCAGCCGCGCGAGCGATCGCTCAGCCGCCGCGCTCCTCGGCGCGCCATTCGCTCGGGCGGCGGAACGTGCCGACCCAGATGCCACGCCGGGCCGTTCGGGCACGCGCCTCGGCATCGCGGTAGCGGCCGAAGGCGACGGCCCAACCCTCCTCGACCTGCCAGCGGTTGATCTCCGTGCCGCCGACCCGGCAGACACCGAGGAGGCGGCCGTGCTGGTCCCGCTTTTCGATGCGGCATTCGACATCACGACCGGCAATGAAACGCTCGAGTGCCTCGCGCGAAGCCTCCCCGCAGGCCCAATCGCGTCCGTCCCGCTCGCAGAGCTGCCGGCCCTCCGGCGCATCGATGCCAACGAGGCGCACCTCGTGGCGCGCGATGTGGAAGCTGTCGCCGTCGACGAGGCGGGCCCGACCGGTCACGAGTTCGGGCACACCATCGCCGCCGCCGCCGAAGCCGCCGTCGCGGTAAACCTGGAGGAGGCCGAGCAGCACGGCCACCGCGAACGCGCCGAGCAAACGCTGGTTGCGCCGATTCAGGCGCATGGGACGAGCCGCCCGTCGCGGGCGGCGACTACGGGTCCGCCGGCAGCCTCGTTCATCGTCGTCAACGCAAATTTAGGCAATGGCCTTCACCTTCGGGTAAGTCGACCGCGCGACCCGCACGCCCTTCGGCATGCCCGGGATCGAGCTTCATCGGATCAACGCCCATGGCATCGCGTACCCCTGATGCAGCCAAGATTCGAGATCGTGAACGCGTCAAGCGCAGCCTCGCCTCCGCCCACGTTCGCGAGGCCCGCGAGCGGCTTTCACACGGCATCCAGAAGAAGCCCGAGTTCCAATACGAGTCGCTGCTGATTTTCGTGCGCAACGAACTCGGCGCCATCGCGACGATCCCGCTCCTGGCCTTCGTGATCGCGCTCGCCTCGATGTTCTGGGCGCCAGTCACCGAGGTGTTGATCTGGCTCGTCATCCTGTTCTTTGCGCGCGCCATCCTCATCACATACTGCAGCCGCTTCGTCGACACCCCGCGCAGCGAGGTCAATCTCTTGCAATGGACGTCGACGCTGGTCTATGCCGAGCTGCTCTACGGCATCAGCTGGGCCGGGATCGCGATGGTCGGGCTGGATCAGCCGGACGCCTCGGCGCACGTTTTCATCTTCGCCGCACTCGTCGTCGTGCTGACGATCCGGTTGATGTTCGCGGCCACCGTGATGCAAATCGTCTATGCGGGTACGGTGCCGATGACGGGTGCCCTGGTGGTGCGCTTCGCACTGCTCGACGATCCCTTCTACTGGGCCATGGCGTTCATGGCGGTCGGCCTGCACGTCTACTTCGTCTTCCTGGCCAAGGGTCTCAACGCCACGATCCTGGCGATGCTCGAGTTCCGCGCCGAGAAGGGCTCGCTGATCGCGGAACTTGAGGCGGCCAAGGCGATCTCGGACGACTCGCGACGCCGGGCGGAGGCCGCCAACCGGGCCAAGTCGCGCTTCCTGGCTACCATGAGCCACGAGTTGCGCACGCCACTCAATGCCATCCTCGGCTTTTCCGAGGTGATGAAGTGCGAAATGATGGGGCCGATCGGCAACAAGCTCTACAAAGAATACTGCGACAACATCCACACGAGCGGTCACCACCTGCTGACGCTGATCAACGAGATCCTCGACCTCTCGCGCATCGAGGCCGGTCGCTTCGAGCTGCGCGAAGAGGCGGTTCGTTGGCGCGAGATCGTCGAGGACTGCCACCGTCTGCTCAAGCTCAAGCTCGACGGCAAGAAGCTGACGGTGGTGGAGGAATTCGACCACGACCTGCCACACGTCTGGGCGGACGAGCGGGCGCTGCGCCAGATCACACTCAACCTCCTCTCCAACGCCCTCAAGTTCACGCCGGTCGGCGGCACCATCTGGCTCAAGCTGGTCGGCACCGAGGACGGCGGGCAGGTGATGAGCGTGCGCGACAACGGCCCCGGCATTCCCGAGGACGAGATCCCCAAGGTCTTGCAGGCGTTCGGTCAAGGCTCGCTCGCCCATGAAACGGCCGAAGGCGGCACCGGTCTCGGTCTGCCGATCGTCAACAGCCTCATCGAGCTGCACGGCGGCACCTTCGATCTCAAGAGCGAGCTGCGGCGTGGCACCGAGGCGATCGTGCGCATGCCGCAGACCCGGGTTCTCGCCCCGCTCGTGCCGTTGCAGCCGCTCGGCCGCGAGCGTCACAGGACCTCGGAGCTACCTCCGGTTCGCCCTTCGAGCCGTCGCGACTCGCCCAACCCGCGCCGCCCGCGTGGCGGGATCGTCGAGGCCTTGCGGCGCCAGCGACAGCGGGTCGGGGCCTGACGGGCACCGAGCCATCGTCCCAGCGCAGCCCCCAGGGACATCTGGCGGCGATTGCCGTCGAAGGGCGGTTCGGGTAATGGGCGTCACGCTCCGATCGCGTGAGCGACGGTGGTCGGACCGACCGGCCGTGCATCGAGTGGAGATTCGCCCGCCATGGAATCACCCTGCGTCGGCATCTGCGTCCTCGACGAGCGCATCGGGCTCTGCACGGGTTGCGGGCGCAGCCGGATGGAAATCGCCCGCTGGATGGACCTTTCCGGTAGCGAACGCAGCGCCATCATGGCCGAGCTTCCGGCACGGCTCGAGGCGAACCGGCACCCCGAGCGGCGCGTGACGCGGCGGCGGGCTCGCGGGGAGCAGGGCATCTGAGCCTAACGCGGGCCGGCCACGCCCACGCGCCACCAACCGGCTGTTGAACGTGCGTCTTCGGCAAGCAGCGCGGCGGGTGAATCGGTTAGTCTCGAACGAGATTGGCCGGACCCGTTACGTTGCGAGCGCGATGGCGCGCCGAAGCGAACCGTTGCCCAGGCCGATCTCGCGTCACCGCGGGTATGCCGGCAACCGCGTCCCGCGCCAGCAATCGGGGGCAGCCTTGGGCGCCTGGATCGCACTCGCGATGCTCGTCGTCGCCGGACTCATGCTGGTGCTGCGTGAGGACACCGGACGCATGCTCGGGGTCGGAGCGACCGACGTGGCGGCGGCGATCGGCGGGATCGCACTGCTCATCTTCCTCGCCTCTCCGGTGCTCGGCCGCCCGAGGGGGCGTGTCGGCTCCCTGCTGCGGGATGTCGGCCTCTGGGGTGCCCTCGCCCTCCTCGTTTTCACGCTCTATCAGACCCGGGCCGAGATCGGCGCCTTGGTCGCCTCCCTGCGCGGCGATCCGCCAAGTCAGGCAGACGAGGCAACGGGCAGCACTGCGATCAACACGCCGCCCGACGCTGCCCCGGTCGGGGATCGTTCCATCCGCGTTCGCGTCGCCGAGAACGGACAGTTCTTCGTCAAGAGCCAGATCAATGGCGCCAATGTGCGGATGCTGGTCGACACGGGCGCCTCGATCGTCGTGCTGCGCCACGAGGACGCCAGACTGATCGGTGTCGCGATGTCGGACCTCGACTATTCCATCCCGATCCGCACCGCCTCCGGGGAGGCGTTCGCGGCCCGCGTGCGGCTCGACAGCCTCGCTGTCGGGCCGGTGGGACTTCGGGACGTGGAAGCGCTGGTGGCGAACCCCGGAGCACTGCACATCAGCCTGCTGGGTATGAGTTTCTTAAGCCGTTTGCGGTCTTATCAGATCGAGGGCGCGTTCCTGACGCTGCGTGGCTGAGCGATCGAATCGGCTGGCGGCGGAGGGCCCTCGCGTTCTCGTCGACGCGACCGCTCTCCAGGCAACAGGCAACCGGGCGGAGACCGGCGTGAACCACCTTCTCAAGGAAATGGGGCTCTGGGTCCTGGGGTGTGGCCTGGTGTTCGCCAGCGTGTGGTATGCCGACGACATCGCCTCCGCGATCAAGCCGCTGACGCAGAAGGGCATCGAAATCGGCCAGGACGTGGCGCGGGACATGGTCCAGCAGCCCGCCGAACGCGCCCAGGAGCCGACCGGCGACGGCTCGCGCGTCTATCTCACTGCCGACCACCACAATCAGTTCTTCGCAAAGGCCCGCATCAACGGCCGGCCGATCGATGTGCTGGTCGACACGGGCGCCTCGCACGTGTCCCTGCGCTACGAGGACGCCAAGGCCGTCGGTATCCACCTCTACGACAGCGACTTCACGCACGAGGCCCAGACCGCCAACGGACGCACACGCGTCGCCCCCGTCGTGATCGACCAGATTCGCATCGGCAACATCGTCGTGCGCGACGTCAAAGGGCTGGTCGGCGAGCCCGGCAAGAATTTCGTGACACTGCTCGGGATGGCATTCCTCTCGAAGCTGAAGAGCGTGAGCATTTCCGGCCGCCGCCTCGAACTCGTCAATTGACCGGGGACGTCACCACTGATCGGGACGTCACCGCGCCACACTCCCAATCGACCAGGAAGCCAGTCATGCTAGACCACTACGACGATGCCTTGATGCCCGACGGGGATGTCGTCGAGCAGGCCCCAGGTCGAAGGAAAGACGGCATGTTCGCAAAGCCGAGGCAGGGCCTCCTGCCCAACACGGCCGACTTCGAGCGCTTGCCGCTGGTCAAGGCCACCGGCTTTCGCGAGTACGATGCCCGCTGGCTGTTTCCCGAGGAGATCAACCTTCTCGGCATGCAGGCCCTCGGCCTCGGCCTCGCGCGGCTCTTCGAGCGACGTGGGGTTGCCAAGCGAATCGTCGTCGGCCACGACTTCCGCTCCTATTCCAGCGCCGTCAAATCGGCCCTCGTCAACGGCCTGCTCGCCGGCGGCATGGAAGTGCACGACATCGGCCTCGCGCTCTCGCCGATGGCCTACTTCGCCCAGTTCGCGCTCGACGTCGAAGGTGTCGCCATGGTCACGGCGAGCCACAACGACAACGGCTGGACCGGCGTCAAGATGGGACTCGGCCGGCCGCTGACGCTCGGGCCGGAAGAGATGGGCGAGCTCAGGACGATCGTGCTTGGCGGCGACCTGCCGATGCCGGGCGGCGGGCGGCTGGTGATGGTGCCTGACATGGCCGAGCGCTATATCGCCGCGCTCTGCGACCGGAGCAAACTGTCGCGCCGGATCAAGGTGGTGGCGGCCTGCGGCAACGGCACGGCTGGGGCATTTGCGCCGCAGGTGCTCGAGGCGATCGGCTGCGAGGTGATCGCGCTCGATTGCAACCTCGACCACAGCTTCCCGCACTACAACCCGAACCCCGAAGACATGGCGATGCTGAACGCGCTGCGCGAGGCCGTGCTCGAGCACGGCGCCGAGGTCGGGCTCGCCTTCGACGGCGACGGGGACCGCTGCGGCGTGGTCGACAACAACGGCGAGGCGATCTTTGCCGACAAGGTCGGCGTCATGCTGGCGCGGGACATCTCCAGCCAGTTCGCGAATGCCCGCTTCGTCGTCGACGTCAAATCGACCGGCCTCTTCCTCACCGATCCGGTGCTGAAGGCGAACGGCGCCGAGACCGCCTACTGGAAGACCGGGCACAGCTACATCAAACGCTACAACCACGAGCACGGCACGCTCGTCGGATTCGAGAAATCCGGCCACTTCTTCTTTTCCCCGCCGCTTGGCCGGGGGTACGACGACGGCCTCGTGGCCGCGCTCGCGGTTTGCGACATGCTCGACCGCAACCCGGGGCGCAGCATGGCGGACCTCAAGAATGCACTGCCGAAGACGTGGCAGTCGCCGACCATGTCCCCGCACTGCGGCGACGAGGTGAAATACGGTGTCGTCGAACGCGTGGTGGCCCACTTCGAGGAAATGGCACGCAAGGGCAAGCCCCTCGCCGGTCAAGCGATTCGCGAGCTCGTCACCGTCAATGGCGTGCGTGTGGTGCTCGAGGATGGGACCTGGGGCCTGGTGCGCGCCTCCTCGAACAAGCCGGAGTTGGTCGTCGTCGTCGAGAGCCCGACGTCGGAAGCCAACATGCGGGCGATTTTCGCAGAGATCGATGCGCTGCTCGCAACCCACCCCGAGGTTGGGGAATACAATCAGAAGATCTGAGGCCAGTAGGTCCGAGGGCGGCCGAAGCGCCGCCCCTCACGCCGCGAGCGCGACGACGAAACGCAGGCAGACAAACGCCAGGAACGCCGCAAAGACCAGCTCGAGCGTGCGACGCGAAACGCCATGGGCGGCGCGCACACCATAGGGCGCGAGCAGAACGCTGGTCGTCGCGATGATCGCGGCGCCCGGCAAGTGGACGTAGCCGAGCGCGCCCGGCACGCCGAGGTCGCGCCCCAACCCCGCCCAGATGAAGCCGATCGTCGCGGGCACGGCGATCAGAGGGCCGGCGCCGGAGCCGGTTGCGACCGCCTGGTGGATGGGGCGGCCATAGAGCGTCATGAGGCCGGCAACGAACGCCCCGCCGCCCGTTCCCATCAGCGTCGAGACGAGACCGACGCCCGCGCCGAACGGCCAGAGCACGCCTACACCCGGCATGCGGTCGCCGATTTTCGTTCCCTCGAGACCGACGACGAGACGGATGGCGAGCAGCGTGCCGAAGACCACGAACACGGCGCGCATGACATCGCTGTCGACGCGGCTCGCAACGAGGATGCCGGCGACCGATCCGAGGACGACGCCCGAGGCAATGGCGCGCCAGACGTCCATGTCGACCTTTCCGGTCGCCCGATGGCGCGCGAACGAGCGCAGCGACGTCGGCACCATCACGGCAAGGCCAGTACCCGCCGAGAGGTGCATGACCTCGGCTTCCGGCACACCGAGCGTCAGGAAGAACTCGTGCAGAGCCAGAAGTACCGGCGCCCCGGCACCGATGCCGAGGAGACCGGCGAGAAAACCGGTGAGGCAGCCGACTGCGAGGAGCATGGCGCAGATCAAGGCCAGCTCGACCACGAGCGTCGAGGACATTTCGGGCACCTACGAACTCCCCCCGGCTCGGCGCAAGGCTCGGTCATCGCACCGCCCCCGGCGCGCCTCTCGATCCTGCGCGCGTGCCAGCTCGCGTGCAACCAGGTCCATCGCCTCACGCACCACTTCGATCCCAGCCCCGGGGCGCACGGCGCGTTCAGAGATGTGGCGGCGAAAGAGCCGGCCACCCGGCAGACCCGAAAAGAGCCCGAGGACGTGGCGGGTCATCGCATGGAGCGGCGTGCCGAGCGCCAACTCGCGCCCGATGTGCACCAGGTAGCGCTCGAGAGCCTCGTGCCGGCTCGGCGCCGGATCGCTGTCGCCGAACAACCGCGTATCGACATCAGCAAGGATCGCCGGCGTCTCGTAGGCGGCCCGCCCAAGCATCACGCCGTCGACGTGCGCGAGGTGCGCTACCGCCTCGTCCAGCGTGCCGATGCCGCCGTTGATCACCACCGTCAAATCGGGCCGCGCGGCCTTGAGGCGGTAGACCCTTTCGTAGTCGAGCGGCGGCACTTGGCGGTTTTCCTTGGGGCTCAGCCCCTGCAGCCAGGCCTTGCGGGCATGCACGATGAAAGTGCGGCAGCCGGCATCCGCGACGGTTTCGACGAAATGCTGGAAGTCAGCCTCCGCGTCCTGGTCGTCGATGCCGATCCGGCACTTGACCGTCACCTCGACGGGGCTGGCATCGGCCATCGCGCGGAAGATGGCGGCAACGCGCCCGGGCTCAGCCATCAGGGCCGCGCCGAATGCCCCCGACTGCACGCGATCCGAGGGGCAGCCGACGTTGATGTCGATCTCGTCGTAGCCGAAAGCAGCACCGATCCGGGCCGCCTCGGCCATGCGGGCGGGGTCCGCGCCACCGAGTTGCAGAGCCACCGGATGCCCGATCGAAGCGAAGCCGAGCAGGCGCTCGCGCGGGCCATGGACGACGGCCTCGGCGGTGACCATCTCGGTATAGAGCCGCGCACGCCGCGACAGCCCGCGATGGAACGCCCGGCAATGCCGGTCCGTCCATTCCATCATGGGGGCGACGGAGAATTTGTGCGGCTGATCCTGCATTCGTTCCCAATCGAGCTGGTGGCCGCGCCCGACCCCGTGGCTCGCCGACGGGGCCACCATGCGCGCGGGGACATTGGCCAGGATCGCGCGCCATGTCCATGCCCGAACGCGGGACCTCGAGGGGGCGTCATCATGGCGGTGGGCCGGGAGTGCGACCCGACGGCCCCCTCGAGGCTCACCAGATGGACTCCTACGGCACCTCGAACGGCCCGAGGTCGACCCGCCCGGAGCGCGCCCTGCCGCTGCGATCGGTCGGGGCGTCGGGTTGGAGCCTTCCCGCATCGAGGAATGGCGCTCCGGGAGCCGGGGTCAGGTTGGCGGGATCGCGATCGAGGCCGGCCGGAAACCGCCGGAACCAGTCCGCCGAGAAATCGGCCCGCACCCTCTCGGACGAATTCGGCTCGCGCCCGACGATCCGGCCGGCGGAGTAGAAATTTCCTTCATAGACGTTGTCCGCGACGGTCGGATCGACCTCCATGAGCAGAGCGTCCGGATTGGCCGCGACCTTGCCGTCGGCGATCGAGACTGCGAGGACGATATTGTTGATGAAGTGATTGCGTGTCGAGCCGGCAACGAATTGAACACCGTGACGGCCGGTCGTGATGAACAGGTTGTGCAAGATGCGGTTGTCGCTCGAACCGAGCTTCGGGTTTTCGGTCTCCTGCCAGAAGCTGACGTTGTGCCGTGCCTGGGGGCCGAAGATATTGTTGCGGATGAGGCTGCGGCGAACGCTCGTAAAGTTCGCGCCGGGTCCCGAGCCGTGGTGAAAGAAATTGTTTTCGACGAGGAAGTAATCGCTCGCCCCCCGTCCACCCTCGCCTTCGCCGGCATAGGCGCCGCACCTGGGATCATCGAAGGCGATACCCTCCCCGGCGCAGGTCGAAGCGGGATCCGCGTTGATCTGGAAGTCGCTCGAATGGTTCGCAAAGGTCTCGTTGCCGCGCACGATGTTCCAGTCGCCGCCGTTCGAGATGTAGAGGCCGTGACCGTCGCCCTTCCTCGCGCCATGGGCAACGAGACGCTCCCAGACTGCCCAATCGGACTGGGCGGAAAAGAACGGGTCGCGCTCCTGGTCGTGACCGATGCAGTCGAGGACCGCGTTGCCGCGCGAATGACCACTCGCATCGTAGGAAAGGCCCACCATGCGCACGCCGAAGTTGCCGCCGATGAACTCGAAGCCATCGACCGCGACATGGTCCGCCCCTTCGAGGTTGATGCAGGTTTGGCGCTTGCCCACCGCGCAGTCCATGACGACGCCAATCGAGCCGTCCTCGTTGCGCTCGCCGAAGAGGACGACAGGCTCGTCGTAGGTGCCGCTCTCCTCCCTGGAGAGATCGAGCCCACCCAGGTAGCGGCCGGGAAGGAAACGAATCATGGTGCCGGGGCGCACTGCCGATACCGCGTCTCGGGGCGCCATCGGACTCGCCCGGGTCGCGCCGTCGCCAACGCCCGTCGGGCTGACGTAGACGGTCCGCGATGGTCGCCAGGACGGGTCCGTGTAATGGCGGTTGAAGCGCTCGGGAAAGCCGAAGAACATCGCACCGCGGGCGACGGCGGCGCCGGCTTTCCCATCCCCGGCGGGGGCGGGCGCGGCAAGTCCGGGCGCATCAGGTGCTGGCGCGGCCGATGCGGGCGCGGCCGGAACCGCCCCCAGCGGCGCGCCGGCCATCGCGAATGCTCCCTTGCCGGCAGCCGGGCTCCCCGGGCGCAGCCGATAATCTTCCTCTTGCGGAGAGACGAACAAGGGATCGGCGGACGCGATATTGCCCTCGCCGAACGATATCCTGACGCTGGCGTCCTCATAGCGCGTGTCGACCATCGAATGGTTCACCACGACCTCGATCCGATCACACCCCGAGCCGCACGAGACCGCGAAGTCGGCGCCTGGCGCGTTGCCCCAGAAGATCGCATTGGTGAACGTGTGGCTGTCCGGCGCGTAGGTCTCGTAGTTGGCGATGAGGACGCCGATGCTCGGCTCCGCGCAGGATGGATCGAGGGCGAACACGTTCGTGACGTGATCGAAGCGCGCGACGGTCGGGCCCGAGCCCTCCGGCCCGCCGTCGACCAGAACATTGCCGCCGCAGTTGCCGGCGTAGACCTCGCCCGAGGCATGGCAGGTCGCGCCGTCGTCACAAAAGAAGCCGCCGCCCGAATTGCCCGCCCGGTTGCCGCGATAGACATTGCCCGTGAGCGTTGCGGTGGTCGGCTGGTTGCCGGGCCTGTAAGCACCGATGTAGAGGCCGCCGCCCCACTGCGTGACGCGGTTTTCGAGGAATGTATTCCCCTTGATCTCGAGCGTGTTGCCGAAGAGGTAGAGGCCGCCGCCGTGCGCGCTGTCGGGCTCGGTGCCGGCGTTGCCTTCGATGAGGTTGCCCTCGATCAGGACCCGGTTCTCGTTGAGGGGATCGTTGAGGAAGCCCGCCCCGCCGCGGCCACAGGAGTTTCGGCGGATGGTATTGCCACCGATCGTGCCCGTGACGTTGACGAGCGCGAACCCGGCACCGGCGAGCGTCTGGTCCGTGCAGGTGTTCCCGTGGATGTGGTTGTTGGTGAGATCGAAGCGCTGGGACTCCCAGTGGTCGCGGACAATCGCCTGCGAATAGCCGGTGATCTCGAAGCCGTCGATGGCAACGCGTTCATCGCCCTTGGGGCCGGGGTCCTCGATCCGCACGAAGGAGCCACCTCCCGCCCCTTTCGCTCGGCTCACGTGGACGGCGGAATCGCGGACATCGAAGCGGCTGCCCGACTTGAAGCCGCCTGCCAGGACGAACGGCTTTGCCCCCGGCCGCAGCGCCTCGGCGTAGGTGCCTTCGGCAACGCAGATTACGGCACCCGGCGCGGCGGCGGCTATGGCGGCGGCGATCGTGCGGAACGGGCGTTCGATGGAGCCTTTCCCGTCGCGCGCCGTCGCGGCATCGACGAAAACCGTGCAAGCGGGGACCTCGGTCGCACGAGCGAGAGGGACCTGCTCAGATGCCCTGGCATCGGGCATGGATTGGCCTGGGGCGACCACAAGGAACAAACCCAAGAGACAGCCGGTCAGGCCCATCCTCGCAGCCACGGTCCGAACTGGTCTCAACGGTATCTCCTCGACCGGAGCAACGCTCGCGGATCAATCGGCGTGTTGATCCGGTTTGGTCTGCTTGTTCCCCGCATGTGTCCGATTGTGCGTCCGCAACGCCGGATCGCGATCGCCGCTCGTTTTGTGTCTCGCCACTTCACGAGCCATCATCGGCCAGAGCCGGCGGATTTTCCTCAAGAACTCGAGAAGCTCGAAGACATTGAACCCGCGTCCCATCGGCATGGTCCGGTTTCCCTTTGCGACCGCTCAGGCGGGCGGTGGAACGATTTCAGTCGCGGTGTGTTCTGCCGCGACGGCCTGCTGGCGGTTCATCAGCCCGAGACACTCATCGGGGTTGTCGCCAGTCCGATCATCGCAGGCGAGTACGATCATCTCGGCGCCCGCGGGTAGGGCGCAAGCGAGAACGAATGCCGCCGTCGCAACGCAGAGCACATTGGTCCGGGCAGTCATCGCAGAAGCCCCGTGTCGTCGAACTTTCGCTCCTTGCTTCGTGCAAGTGCTGCCGATTCGCGCCAAGAAACCAATCTCCACCCCGGTCTGGGACGCCGGCGATCGTACCGCCAGAATGGGGGACACCGACCTTATGCGCCTCGCTCACGGGTCGCACCAGGCCTGCATCGAGGAGATCCTGTCATTCCAGGCGGCTCCGACGTAGGGATTCCCTGCTCCACTCACGCCGCCGAATGTCCGCGAGGCGCCCTGGAAATCCCGATGCTCCCACACCTTGAGATAGCAGTAGACTTCACAGATCACGGTGGAAATCTTGTCGTTCCATTTGCCGCCGACGTAGGAATAGCTCTTGCCGGCATCGATGATCCAGTTCGCGCCACGCCCGTTGATGTGCTCGGCGACGAGGCAACCGTCCCGATCTTTCCACCATTGCGCTTGGGCCGCACCGACCGAGGTGACGGCGGTTGCTGCTGCGGCCATCAGAACGGCAGCGAGAGAGCATAAGTGGGGTGGTGTTCGCCGCAAGGAATAGACTCCTTCTCGCTTCGCGCCGATGCAACGGTACCGCTACCTGCAGGTGATGAACTCGAATCCGTCGCAGTCCGGGTTGAGGCATTTTCGTCCACCAACGATGACGCGAGTGTTGCCGACATCCTCGAGCTTGCGGAAGTCCACCGCCTCGCTGTGTCCCTTGTGTCTGCAATAGGCATCGGCCGCCGGCTTGCCGCACTGCTCACCCCACCTCTTGCACCAGTCGAGATAATAGGCGCCGAGCTGCGGATACGCGAACCTGATGCCGGTCGGGGCGGCTGACTTCGAGGTCTTGATGCAGGTTATGTGGACGAAGGATGCACAGCCACGGTGCTTGCAGATCGTCCCGTCGCCCATATAGACGGTGGCCTGACCCTGCTCGACCGGGTTCTGCCACTTGGGATATGAGACCGCATCGCCTTCTCCCATGAGGGCACAGAACTTCTGTGCCGCTGGAAAGCCGCAGGCAACCCCCTCGAGGATGCAATAGCTCACATAGTTGCCCTGCCAGACGGGATCCTCGAATTTCACGGTTTCCGCCGCAGTTGCGGCTCCGCCTAGTAGCAGGCCAGCAATGGCCGCGACCACCGCACTCGAGACCACCGCCGCGCAACACCTCGTGGCTGCCATGGCGACCTCGTTCATCATTCGACCGAGGACTGAAAAAGAAGGCTGCTGAATAGGGAGACGCCCCTCGTGTGCGGATGATCGGGTTTGTCGTCAGTCGAGCCTGCAGGTCGGCGGCGACGTGGTTTCAATCGCGATGCGCCCGCCCGTTTGTCCGCTGCCGTCGAGATAGCCCTCGCTGCTTTCGACGTAAGTCCGCTTCAGGAAGACGAATGGCTCCGCCACAGCGCCGCCGATCAGCACCTCGACGCTCAACGTCACCTCGGCCGGCGCGAGCGCGACCGTGGGCTGGCAGGCCAGGAGGCCGAGGATGTCGTCGACCTCGCCCGGCGTGCGCTTGCCGGCGATACAGGTCTCGAGGGCTCCCTTCTCGGGCATCAACACCCTGGCGGCCCCGAAAGCGCGGATGCCGGTCTGCTTGGCTTTCTGTCCGTCGACCTCGACCTCGGCATCCTCCCTGCTCGCCGGCAGCGAGACCTCGCCGAAGGAGGCCGCGATCGCGAGGGTGCCATTCGCCCCGCCCTCGTAGGTGAGGGTCATGGGTGAGGGCGTGGCGGTTTCACGCACCTCACAGGAGATCGCAATGCTCTCGGCGATCGCGGCAGGTGTAACGGCGCCCAGCGCGAGGGCGGTCGAGACTGCCGCGATGGGCAAGCGGTGGAACATGGGGCAGGTCTCGCGTCGGTCGAAGGGAGCGCCCCGCCCGGCTGGCGGGGCGCCGTGGTGCGCGGGTCAGTTGCGCTGCACGTTCTGTTGCAGCACGCCGGGGTTGTTGGCGTTGAAGTTGCCCGGTGGCGTGTAGCGGCAGACGACATACTTGCGGTTGCCGCACTGGGCGATGCCGCAGCCGAGGGTCGTTGTCGCCCGCCAGACGACCTGGGTGAAGTGGCGGACCTCCCTGCTGCGGTCGCTGTCGCCGGCGTTGTAGGAGGCGATCGGATTGTTCCAGTCGTAGAACCTCACCTCGTTGTACCACCACTCGGTCGCAGCCGAGCCGTTGGCGTTCGAGCCCCAGTAGAGGTTCTCGCCGAAGCCATTGAAGTCGGCGTGCGAGAAGCTGCAGCGGTTGGCCCAGGCCTGGGCTTGCGCGGCAAGGCTCGCCGACCAGGTGAGTGGAGGCGAACGGTGCTGGGCCCGCCTGGCGTTGTGCAGCCGCAGCGTCTCGGCCCATTCACCGGGAACTCCGCCGCCGCCACCACCACCGGTCGTGCCGCCGCCCTGGGATCCGGCAACCCGCTGCAGGCAGGATTGCAGGCGCCGCTGGCATTCCGCTGCTGCAAGACCGATGTTCGTCACGCCGAAGTGGGCAATGCCGAACGTATGGCACTGGCCGAATGCGGCATTGCAGGCGCCGGGAGACGTCGCGTTGGCAAAGAAATTGTCGAGGACCACGTTGATGGGAGTACCACCGCCACCGCCCGTACCGCCGCCACCCGAGCTGGCTGCCTTGACGCCCGACGAGCAGCAATTGTTCCGGCGCGGTGCCGGCACCCGGTTCTTCAGATAGCACCTGGCCTTCGGCCCTTGAACGCCCGGCTTGACCATGGTCCAGGCCACACACCGCCGGTTGCCCGCACAGAGGCCCTGGCACTCGGCCTCGAAGGTGAGGAACGAATTCTGCCTGAACTCCAGCTCGATCGGCGGGCCGAGGTCGTTACCGGGGCGGTCGGTGTTGGTTTCCACCCCGCCTTGCGCCATGGCAATGCTGGCGGTCGCCGCCAGCCCGAGGAATCCCGCAACCACCAGTCGCAGCGCATGGCGAACGCGCATCTCGCTTCACCTCCCGGGGCAGGCAGGTCCGCTCGACACGGCCTCCTGATGCAAAGTCGAAGAGCGTGGCGCTTTCGATGCCGGCAACGGCAGAACACCCTGCCCGACCGTCGATCGATGAGCGAAACGTCCGCACACCCTCACATTTCCTTCGCGATTGCTCTTGGTCGGATGCGCCCCGAGGCTCTCGGGTCGAGTTCGCAATTTGCGCGCTCGGGGGCGGGCGAGGGTCGTTGCCCAACCGTCCAGTTCCCAGACGAATTGAACTGCTGTAACGTCATCCGACTTTCGAAAGTCGTCCGTCGCGGGTTTCACCTTGGGAACGACCGGT
Source organism: Hyphomicrobiales bacterium (assembly GCA_016125495.1). NCBI lineage: Bacteria > Pseudomonadati > Pseudomonadota > Alphaproteobacteria > Hyphomicrobiales > Hyphomicrobiales bacterium. The sequence goes on from WGLQ01000015.1 coordinate 134,790, forward strand.
AAGCGGCATGGCGGTGAATCCGGATCCTTTGAAGCAGTGGCGCGAGCTGATCGGACGCCGGCTCTTGAACCTCGATTTTTCACCGGCGAACGATGCACCATTCCGCTCACGCCTCGACCCACTGGTCGAAGGGGGCGGCGTGCAGGTCGTCGGCATGACCTTCACCCCAGGGGTCACGATCCGCAACCGGGAACTCATCCGCGACGGTCGAGACGATTACGCCCTCACGATCTCGCGGGCGTGCCGCATCGAGGCCAACCAGTACGGGCGCTGGACGCGGATCGGACCCGGCGAGGCGACGCTGTTCCACGCCACCGAACCCGGAACCTTCGGTGCCGGCAAGACACATGGCTATGCGGCCATTCTCATTCCGGCTGACCACCTTGCTTCGCGCATCCGTGGGCTCGACGACATTGCCGCAACACGGATCGCCCATACGAACGAGGCGCTCGTCCTGCTCAGGGCCTACGTGCGCACACTCGCAAGCGCCACGCTCACCAGCGCGGATGTCAGGGCGGCGGCCGTCGCGCATGTGCTTGATCTGACCGAACTGGTGCTGAGCCGCGAGACCGGACGCTCAGCGGAAGAGAAAGCCGCCTGCGTCCACGAAGTCCGGCTCCAGATCGCGCTCGATTTCATCGCGCGGAGATTTCGCGACCCCAGCCTGTGCGTGCCGGTCGTGGCGGCCAGCCAGGGGATTTCGGTCCGCTACCTGCAGAAGCTCTTCGAGCGTTCGGGGCTGCGGTTCACCGAGCATGTCAACGCGCTTCGACTGGCGGAGGCTCATCGCCTGCTCACCGCGACCGACGCCGGCGAACGATCGATCATCGAGGTCGCCATGGCGTCCGGCTTTTCCGACGTCTCGCACTTCAACCGCCTCTTTCGCCGGCGCTACGATGCAACACCTGGCGCGTTGAAAAGCCAAGCCGCGCGGTCCGCCCCCTGACTGGCTGGGGAACGATTTCAGGGTCCGGGATCGACCGCGACGGTCAGCACGCCGGAATAGGCACCGGCGAGGATGGGATTGCCGGCCATCAGGTTGACATCGACGACGACCGAACCGCCCGATGTGGCGGCGGAGGACTGGCCGGCCGAGGTCGCAGTCTCGTCGCCACTGTCACCTTCGGTCTCCAGAACGACGTTCGCGCCATCGAAGCTCGCCTCGGCGCGGAAATTTATGAAATTGTCGAACCCGGCAACCGGAGCACCGGAAGGCGAGCGGCGGAGTGCATCGGCAGTCAGCGTGATGCTTGCCGGGCTGGTGCAGCGAACGCCTGAAAAGCCCGACGAGAGCACCGCGCCGGTGTTCGCCAGGCCGTTGCTGATCGCAGACGAGAAATCGAGGGTCGCGACGTCGGGCGGCGGCAGATCGCATGCGGCCGCGACGGTCGCCGTCGCAACGAAGGGAGCCTGGGCCCGCACCGCCGCGTCGCTCGCGGTGTTGCCCTCGTAGATGTAGACCTCGTTGATCCCGGCATCCTCGTAGAGGCCAGCCGGCAGGAAGGGGTTGAGGGCCGCTTCGATGCGCACGAAGACCGTGACGGACGCCTGCCCGTTGCCAGGGACCGTGAAGCTCAGCGGCGAGGCGCTCAGCGCACGATAGGAGAGCGTATCGGCCCCTTTTTTCATCTCTTTGACGGGATTGGCGACGGCCGGGGCCTCCCGGATGAGAGCGCTGACGTTGCAGCTTCCGGGGCCGCTGTTGGAAATGAAAATGGTTCTGTTCGCGGAGTTGAGGTCGGATCCGAGTAGGGGATTGAAGGACCCGGCGTCGATCGTCACCGTACCGCCGACGATGCCGAGGTCGTTGCACCCGGCGCGGGCCTCGCCAGCGACGGTCGCGATGAATAATCCAGCAAGAGCGAGAGCGCCCATCGTTCTTGTCATGATCCGTGCCCGCATCCGACACCCCCTCTCGCCTCGTTCCATGATCCCGGGCCTCGCCCCTGCCCTGGTCGACATCATCCGGACGGCTCCAGGGTGCCGGCGCGGTGGAGGCCGTCGGTGCCCTCCGGGATGTCCAGGACGAACCGGGTCGGTGCTCCCTCTGTCGCCATCTCGATCACCCAGCGACCAGGGGCGAGGCCGTCGGCGCCGAACTTGCCGGAGCGGTTCGTGAATATGGTGACCTCGCGGCCGGGGGCAGCCTCGGAACGGGCGATGCCCGTCAGCAACGCGATCGGCTCACCGTCGCGACCGATGAGCGTGCCATAGGCGGAGACCGAATAGCTCGAGCCGACCTCGAGTGAATAGCCTCCGCGATAAGGAGCTTTAAGGTCGAACACGCTGGTGCCGAGGCTGTAGCCCAGCGGCAGGTCGTCGACATCGTAGGGGAGCGACGTCGAGGTGTAGGCCGGCACCGACGGGACGACGGCTGGCCCGAGGCCGTCGGCGATGGCGATGACGTCGTCGTGCGCACCGATGATGACGCGGCGGTCGGCGATCGTCTCGTGCGGGGAGACGAGGGCGAAGGCCTGCGATCGGATCGGTGCGCCTTTGCCGACGACACCGTCGGCAAAGGCGATCGAGGTGCCGACGCGCAACGTCGTGCGCTGGTCGGACGGGGTGACGTCGAAGTCGTCGTAGCCGACGCCGTCGAAGGCGGTCGTGTGGGCAAGGCGCGCCTCGAAGCGATTGCCGCGATAGCCGACCGCCCCGCCGACGGACGCGCGCTCGTCGCCCTGGTCGTGCTGGACGTCGACGCTGGTGTCCCAGCTTCCGACCCCGCGTCCGAAGGTGCTGGAGGCCGACAAGTTGCTGCGCTCGTTGAGCGTGTCATAGCTCGCCGAGACGCGCGTGCTCGTCGTACCCTCGGGCCGCCAGGAAAAGCGGACAGCGGCGCGCACCTCGCTGTCTTGCTCCTCGGGCAGACCGTCGTGCGAATAGGCCTCGTTCGACCAGCCGACGAGCACGCTGCCCTGGAGGCTGCGGGTGACGGGAGCGGAAAGCGTCAGTTCGGCGCCGTAGCGGTCGCCGGTGCGGCGGCCCGGTGTGACGGCCCGCTCGTCGTCGACGAACTGGTAGCGCCCGGAGAGGCTGGCGGTGATGCCATGGTCGAGGGGCATGGTGTAGCTGGCCGCGAGGCGGAGCCAATAGTCGTGCGTCGGCGCGATGATGCCGCCGGCGGTCTCGACGAATTCGCCCGGGGCGCGAAACTCCTCGCTGCGGTATTCGGCGGAGACGCGCAGCGTCTCGCGGTTGCCGGTGATGCCGGTCACGTTCGCGAGGTCCCAGTTGACGTCGACGGCGACGCCGGTGCCGATATCGGAATTGCTGACGGCGCCGTGCAGGCCGAAAAAGCCGAAGCCCGTCTGCATGAGGAGGCCGAGGCCGCCCATCACGGTGTCCTCGTCACCCTGGGCATGGATTTCGCCGGTCACCTCGTCGGTAAGGCCGAGGCGATAGTAGCCGCTCGCGAAAATCTCCCCATCACGATATGTCACCTCGTTGTCGCGATAGTAGCTCGGCAGGCCCGCCGAGAGCGACCACACCGAGATGCCGGGCGCCAGGAGCTGGGCGTCGAAGAACGTCTTGAAGGCCAGCGTGCGGCTTTCGCCGGTGTCGTCGGTGATGACCAGTTCGACCTCGTTGGCGCCGGTGCGCAAAGGCAAATCGGAAAGGTCGTAATTGCCGGGGCGCAGCCGCAACTGGCGAACGACGGCGCCGTTGATCAGCACGTCCACCTCGCTCGGACGTTCGATGCGGAACGAAGAGGAGCCCGTCGGCTGGATATTCTCTCCGGGGCGCAGCTTGGCCGGTGACTTCTCGACGGAGAGGCCGAGCACGTCGACTGACCGCTGAAACCTCGTGACGAACGTCGTCGTGTCGCCCGCCTGGAAGCGCAGCATCTCGTCGGTCATGTCGTAGACGAGACGCGTGCCCCGACGCTTGAAGCCCTGGAAGTGGCCGCCGGTGCAGATCGAGCCGGGCGGGCAAATGTCCGAATCGTCCTCGCCCTCGTAGGTGAACTCGCTCTCCAAGACAACGCCGCCGAGGCGTGTCACGGCCTCGACGTCGAAGCGGGGGCCGGTGAGACCATCCTCGCCCCGCTCGACGTCCCAGAGATAGTCGGCGCCGGCCGAGAGATTGAGGTAGCCGGACCAGAGCGCGGGGCGCTCGAGGTTGGCGCTGGTCGGAATGCGGCGGCGGGAAAAGTCGACGGCTCCGGCCGGGCGCTGATCGACGGTCGGGGCGATGACGAGTTCGAGTGCGCCTGGATCGAAACGCACGTCGAGGCCGGCGGACGCGAAAGCGGCGAGGCGGACATGGCCACCGGCGTCGGGCAGGGCCTCCACGAGCGCGACGGTCTGCGGCGTCACGACGTCGGCGATGGCGGCCAGGACGGCAGCCTTCGGGACTTCGACGCTGTCGTCAGCGTTGAGTTTCGCCACCACCTCGCCGAGCACGCCGCCTCCCTCCTCGCGGAAGGGAACGGGAAGCGCGATGACGCGCCCGGTTGGATTGAGCCGCCCGGCCGCGAGGTCCTCGGCGGTGGTCCGGCTCGCGGCGAGGGCACGCCCCGGGAGAAGATCGGCGGCGAGCACGCCCGCCACGAGCGCCGCGATGCCGGGTGCCGCGAGCGCCAGGGCAGGCGATCGCCCCCGGCACCCGCAAGGGCGGGCGCTGGCCGTCCCCGATTTCTTTCCCGCCTTGCTCACCCTCGTCTCCCCGTATTCCCGCTACGCGCGACCCGCGCCTGGCCGGTCACCTACACACTCGAGTTCCGTCACGACGGCGCGTGCGGCGCCTTTCAAATTCCTCCGTCGAGCGAGCCCCTTCGCGGCGCTGCGCCTGGTGGGCTCAGCGTTTGGCGGGCGCGAGGCTCGCCGTAACATTCCGGACCCCCGCCGGCAGTTCGACCGGAATGGTGAAGGTTCGCTTGCGACCGGGCTGGACGAGGCCGATGCCAACCTTTTCACGCAGGAAGCCTGGCGAGAGCGTCTCGCTCCAGGAGCCGGCGGTGAGCGTCAGAACGCCCTCCGTCATGAGGCCGTGCACGTTGGAGGCGTTGGCGACCGTGACGGTCGGGTGGCGCTTGCCGGACTTGGTCGTCACGCCCGTGCCGACGATGGAAAGATCGGGCGCGCCTTGTGGCGGGGCGACGTTGATGACGACGCCAAAGCTCATGACGATCTGGATGGCGCTCTTTCCCTCCGGCAGTTTCACCGGAAGCTGATTGACACTCATCATGTAGCTCTCGCTCTCTGAAAGGATCGGCTCGCCGACCCACTGGATGCGGAAGGCCTGGGTGGCGCCCGGCGCGATCAGCGCCTGCGGCGGGAAGACGAGGAAATTATCTCCGTCCCTGACCGCCTTGCGCCCGCCGCTCTCGTCCATGACGAAGCGCTCGAGGGCGATCTCGACGGGCAGGGGAGCCTGCGACGTGTTGGTCACCTTGATCTGCGCGCGCGCCTTGGAGCCGGCCGAGCTCATCTCGATGTGGATGGGCGTCACGCTCATGGCGTGTGCGACGGGAGCGGCAGCGAGGAGCACCACGGCGGCAAGCGCCAGGCTGGCGGCGGCGGCACGGACGGCGAGGCGAATATTCCGGATCGACTGCATCGGGCTTGCCCTATTGGGGCGGCGGAGCGCCGGACGAGGGAACAGCGGCGTTCGCCGCCGGCCCGCGAACGGACCGGCGACGGTCGGGGGGCGTTATTGGGGGACGATCGCGAAGGTGATGGTGTCCGCATACGCGCCTGCCAGCAGCGGGTTCGTGTTCGCCGTGACCGTCACGTCGACGGTCACATTGCTCGCCGTGAATGCGCTGGCCTGGGCGGTGGGCGCGCCGGTGTTGTCGACGGGCGTGCCGGGGGTATTCGCCGTCAGGCTCGGCTGCGCCTGGAGATTGGTGGTGGTGGCCGTGTACGAGATGGAGTTGTCGAAGCCAGCGACCGGCGCGAGACCGGACGTCAGCGCGCCATTGGCTGATGACAGCGAGGCGTTGGAGGCGGCGTTGCAGATGATCGTGCCGAGTGTCACGCTGGTCGAACCGCCTGCCAGATCCGCCGTGCTACCGGTGCCGGTCGTGCCAAGGTTTAGCGGCAGGGTGGCTGCGCTCGCCACACCACCGATGGTGCAGAACGCATCGACGGTCGCGCTCACGTCGATGTCCTGGTCGGCCGCGAAGGCGGCGCCGGAGTAGGCCGTCATGAGTGCCGCCGCAGCGGTCCCGATCAGAAGCTTCTTCATTGCTCTCTCCTCGAGTTGGTCTTCGTCGCCAGCGGCACTTTCCCCCGTGCCGTCAGGGTTTGGCTCTATGGCCAAGCTCGCGTCCCGCTCCGCCTCCCGGCCGCTCGAGACAAAACTCTCCCGTTCCCTCCGGGCGTGCCGGAAGGCCTTCTTCTCCGCGCATGCGAAGCCCGCTATTGCGGCGTCACTGAAACCGTCAGGGTGTCGGCGTAGTCGCCGGCCGTCACGATCTCCGTCGGCGTGCTCACGATGGTGAGGCTGACACTGAGGTTACCCGTGAACGCTCCCGTCGAGGCGTCGGACGCGCTCGCGCCCGAGGTGCCGTTTGTGTTCAGCGTCGTGAAGATGCCGGCCGGCCCGTTGAGGGTCGCCGTGTAGTTGATCAGGTCGCGGAAGGCCGCCGCGCTGCCCGGATCGATGGTGGTGATCGGCACCGTGGTGTCCTTCAAGCCGCCGTTCGTCGTGGTCAATGTCGCGTCGGCCGCCTTGTTGCACGTGGTCTGGAGGGTAATGATGAAGTTGGCGGGGTTGATCTGGCCGAGCGCGTTCACCGGACTGTCGATGGTGAAGGAGGCAGACGAGGTCGTGATCGGCCCCGCCGTCATGTTGCCCGTCACCACGAGAGACGCGTTCGTGTACGTGCAGAACCCGTCGACAGTCGCCGACACATCGATGTCCTGGTCGGCGGCTAGCGCGACATAAGCCCCGACGCCCGCCATCGACGCCAGGATCGCGCCGCTCACCAAGGCTTTCCTCATCGCCCGATCCCCCTGCCTCGCCATAGTCGTTCCCTTCCTTCGCGTGCCCGGCCGGCTACCAACGCGCCGTCAGGCTCAACCTCAATTCGTCACCCGGCTCGAGGAGCGGCTCGACCGGCGCAGACCTCGCCTCCGCCCCGCCCGCCCCTTGCGCAAGGAGCCCATGCGGCACAGTTTCATGGGTTCTCGCCCCGCCGAGCCCCATGCGGGCGTCCTCGAAGCGGGCACGCTCCATACTCCCCGCGAGCGCACCCTGGGTCCGCCCCTTGGCGACTTCGGCGGTGGCGAGAACTCGCGCGACGACGCGCGCATCGCGGCCAGCGGCCACACGATTTCACTCTCGAGATCGCCGGCACCGGCCTCAGCGAGCGCCGGTCGCCAGGAGGCTCCCCGCCAGACCTCGCGCACCCGCACCAGGGAAAGCGCGCCCGGAACGTTGCAGACGACCGTGACGCCGGCAAACAGCCGGCCCTCGAGGAAGCGCCCATCGTCCAGTTCACCGGTAAGGATCGGGCCGAGGCCGTCCACCGCGCGCACGGCGCAGAGGGAGGGAATCCTGGCGCCGACATGGAGCGAATAGTCGCGACCGCCTCCTGCCTCGGCGGGTACCGCACTCACCGCGAGCGCCAGGACGAGAACGAACGCCGCGACCGGTCCTCTCTCACCCGCCGGCGCTCCCGGGATCGGGGCACGTCCCCTTCCAAGGACCTCGGCACACGGTGCCAGCAGCGATTTAATTTCTCTACTCATGAAGAGACTCTTAGACCAGCAAATGCTGGAATGGAGCCCTCCAATCAGTGGGCATATGCAACGGAGTAATACTGTTTCGAGCTTTGTCTCATCCTCGCCACACACCATTCAGGGGTCCCGCAACTTGCCCGATCGGACCCCAGATTCGCGCGCGGCTGGCCCCCCTGGGCAGCCTCCCCCCACCAGCCGGCCGCCCGCCGAATTCATTGGCAGATCACCAACACGCAGGCCACGAGGTCCTTCTGATTCTTCGTGTTCGTCTTCCTCAGGCAGCTGTTGACGTGCCCCCGGACGGTGGCGCCCTGGCGCCCCGAGCTGGCCGCGATGCTGTTGATCGTCTCCCCCATGGCGAGCGCGAGGGCGGTCTTGGCCTCCTCCAGCGTGAACTTGAAGGCCGTCCTCAGGCACGCGATCAATTCGTCGGAGGGAAGCTGGCGGAGCCAACCGCCGGTACGCAGCGTCACTATGTGATAGCCGTCGGCTTCGGGGACGGCACCGCCCTCCGCCTCCAGGATCAACCTGCGCGCCACGAGGAAGGCCAGATCGTCCTCGCCGAGATCGACAGGCTCGATGGACCGTCCCTCCGCCCGACCGCAGTCCCGGTGTCGCTCCACGAGCGCACGAACGCAGTCGTCCAAACGGGCACTTCGGCCCGGCGGGACCGTCGCACGCGGGGCGAGCACTTCGCCCAGGCGCTCGGCGCCGGTGAGATTGGAGGCGATGATCGAGCCATCCCAGTTCACGATGAAGGCCGGGAACGTCTGATGGCCGAGGGCGCAACGCATCAGGTCGACGACGTTGTCGGTGGGGGCGTCGGAATCGTACATTCTCATCTTGATCGGTCCCATGGAAGCGGGTGGCGTCGGGGCGGCATTCTTCGTTCTGTTACAAGAGATTTAAGGCGAGACACACCCTCCATTTGAACGTGGGAGATTATCTATTTGCCATCGGTGCCCCACCGAACGGCGCGGTATCGTTCCGGCACACTTCGTCCTTCGAAAATGTCGATGGACACGTGCACACCCGGTGTTCCTGTTGCACCGCAACAAACCAATGGTGGCGGCAGCAGCGCGCCCTTCCATAACAACAGCGACACTCCGGTTTCCTGCGGCGACAACAATGCTATGCGAGACCTGCAACCCAGTATGAACCGAACCGGTCTGCTAATTTGCCGACGATGGCGACCTCGTTTCGAGGTCCCGACCCGACGTCACAAAAAACCAATCCGCACACGGATCGCTCCGTGTTCGAACCAGAAATGTCGTAGCCCCCGCATATGGAGCCGCGTCACCGGGCTTCATGCCCGAAGCGCCGCTCGGGTCTCCGCCATCATGTCGCGCTCATGGTCGCGCGGCGGAGTGTTGACCAATACGTCAATCGTGATCTAGGTATTCAGGCGGAACAAATCTCACCCCACCGTCTCGTCGCCTCGCGACGCCGCCCGGGAGCACGTGGTGCTCGAACCGGCCAAGCCAGCCTGCGAGGGGAAAATACCTCTAAGGAGCAATAACGGCTGAAATGTGATCATTTCAGGCGGATATACCATCGAGGTCTCTGCGACAGGCGCTCTCCAACCGTGAACTCGTACATAACAACTCACGTCGTTTGGCAACCCGCCCCAAGGGCGCATCGTCCCGTTTGGCGCCCCACCTTTACGCAAACGTCATACCATGCCAGCTGTCACTGCCACGAGCGCGGCACACTGTTTGGCAGGGCCTGCGCCGTACTCCACTCATTCGCTCGATCGGGTCTGCAGCGGTCCTTCCTGTACCGTCTGGTTGGGTAGCCTGACAAAGCCTGCCCATTCCTCACATACCGACCGGAAGGGATAGCATCGCCACCCGATGGAAAACTCAACGGCGCCCGTGCCATACAAGACGCGGCTACATGACAGCCATGTGACAGTCCTGCGGCAAACCTATTTTGCCCATCATTAGTTCAATAGATTCATTCTGCGTCCGAACCCCAGCAACCGGCATGCTCGAGTGGGCCAGCCGACGAGGCGGCGGACGCACTCGTCCCGCCTTTCCGCCAGTTCCCGAAGCGCCTCCATGCGCGCGGTCCGCGGCCCATCGAGAAGAGGCGGTTGCGGAACTCGCGGCCGCGGTTGACGATGGGCGACGAGAGGCTGCGATGGGTGCTCATGACGGGCGCTCGTGGTGACCGCCAGCATGCTCGGTGATGATCGAGGGGCGCGCACGCCGGAGGGCGGGGCGCGGCCAGAGGTGGAACAGCGAGTTGAGGGTAGGGTGCGATGACGGTGGCGCGTGGTGGCAAGTCGATCTACGGGGCGAGCGTCGGCGTGCTGATGCTCGATGCCCGCTTTCCGCGCATCGTCGGGGATATGGGGAACGCGCTCACCTGGCCGTTTCCCGTCCACTACAGGATCGTGCGTGGCGCGACCCCCGAACGCGCCGTCGCGGGTGGTGCGGACGGACTGCTCGCACCGTTCATCGCGGCTGCGAGGCAGCTCCAGTCGGACGGGGTCGACGGGATCACGACGAACTGCGGTTTTCTTTCCCTCTATCAGGACGAGTTGCGCGGCGCGCTCGACATCCCGGTCGCGACGTCGAGCCTCATGCAGGTGCCGGCTATCGCGGCGACGCTGCCCCGTGGCCGGCATGTCTCGATCCTCACCATTTCGGCCGCGAGCCTGACGCCGGCGCACCTCGAAGCGGCCGGAGTTCCGCCGGGAACGCCTGTGGTCGGGACGGAGCAGGGGGAGGAATTCACGCGCGTCATCCTCGGCGATGAACCGCTGTTGGACGTCGCCAAGGCCCGCGCCGACATGCTCGTGGCCGGGCGCAGCCTCATGGCGCAGCACCCGGCGACCGGTGCCATCTTGCTCGAGTGCACGAACATGGTGCCCTACGCGGCCGACCTCGCAGAGGACCTCGGGGTGCCGGTCTTTTCGATCTACTCCTTCATCGTCTGGTTCCAGGCCGGGCTGCGACCGCGCCGCTTCCCTTGAGGGGCGTCGGCGGCTGGCGCCCGAGACGAAAAAGGGCCGCGCACCGAGCCTAGCGCGCGGCCCGGTCGATGTCGCGCGTGATCGCACGGGTCGGTCGGACAGCCCCTCCCGGCTCCCCTCAGAGTCCCTGGCGGACGTCCTTGATGAAGCCCGGGCTGATGGCGCGGGCAGCCTTGTTGGGGTTCGGGCAGCGCATGTGTTGCTGCTCGATCTCCTCGAGGGCGGGCTCGGGGATGACGACGTCCTTGGCCGCGATGCACGCCGCGAGCTGCGGCATCGTGGTGGCGCCGATGATCGTCGAGGTGACGTATTCGCGCGAATAGACCCAGCCGAGGGCGAGCTCCGTCAGCGTCAGGCCGTGGCGCGCGGCGATCTTGGCGTACTCGCGGGCGGCCCAGCGGGTCGGCTCGGAGTGGTAGCGCGGCTGGAAGGTCGGCCAGACGGTGTGGCGCGAGCGCGGCGGGATGGCGTCGAGATATTTTCCCGTCAACGTGCCGCCACAGAGCGCGCCGTAGACGAGAAAGCCGATATCGAGGTTGCGCGGCGCGCAGGCCTCTGCCAGCTCCGGCTCGAAGGTGCGGTCGGTCAGGGAAAAATCGTTCTGCAGTGAGACCGGCAACGGTGCCCCCATCGCGCGCGCCGTCTCGTGAAAGCGGCACAGCCCGTAGGTGGTTTCGTTCGAAAGCCCCCAGGCGCGGATTTTTCCTTCCCGGTGGAGGTCGGCGAGGGCGCCGACCTGCTCCTCGAAGGAGATGACGTCGGTCTGCTCCTTGGCGCGATCGTAGCGGAAGGCGCCGAACATGGTGCCGACGTAGCGCTCCGGCCAGTGCAGTTCGATGAGGTCCATGTAGTCGGTCTGCAGGCGCAGGAGCGAGGTCTCGACGGCGCGACGGATGGAGACGGCATCCATCCGCGTGATGGCGGCCGGCATCGGCGGCACGCGGCGCGGCGGGATCCAGGTCTTGGGCGACGGGCCGGTGACCTTGCCGAAGATGACGACCTTGTCGCGCTGGCGGCGCTTCAGCCAGGTGCCGACGATCTCCTCGCTGCGGCCCTGCGTCTCGGCACGCGTCGGCACGGCGTACATCTCGGCGGTGTCCATGCAGTTGACGCCGAGGTCGAAGGCATAGTCGAGTTGCTCGTGCGCCTCGGCTTCCGTGTTCTGCTCGCCCCATGTCATGGTGCCAAGGCAGACCTCGGACACCTCGAGGTCGCTCGAGCCAAGCTTGCGGTATTTCATTTCGCTCCACCCCAGTAATGACCGAAGGGAGCCTACCCATGATCTACGAGTTGCGCCAGTACGTGATCAAGCCCGGCCGCATGGCGGACTGCCACCGCATGTTCCGAGAGGTCATCATCCCGACCTTCGAGGCGCACGGCATCCGTTCGATCGCCTATTGGGAGCCGGCCGAGCCGGACGGGCGGACGTTCATCTACATGGTGGCCTTCGAGAACGCGGAGGCACGGGCCAAGGCCTGGCCGGCCTTCATCTCCGATCCGCGCTGGCAGGGCGAGAAGGCATCCTGGACCGATGGCGCACCGTACGAGTCGACGTCGGCCACGGTGCTGGCGCCGACGGCCTATTCGGCGGTGATCTGATCGCTCGACGCCAACAGCGGGCCCGGCGTGCGGGTGGCCCCGCTTGCGTACCGTCGGCGCCATCGATACACCGATGGGCATCGGGCCGGAACCGCCCGGCGGCCGCACGCACGGGCATGCCGGACGAGGCGGCGCAGCGCCAACCAGATGGGATCGCACCATGCTCGACAAGAGACAATTCTACATTGACGGTCAATGGGTTGCCCCGATCGCCGCGCGCGATCTCGAGGTCATCGATCCGGCCAGCGAGGAAGCCTTCGCCGTGATCTCGCTCGGCGGTCAGGCCGACGTCGACCGGGCCGTCGCCGCGGCCAAACGCGCCTTTGAAGGCTGGAGCCGGACATCGAAGAGCGAGCGCATCGCTCTCATCCGCAAGCTCGCGGATATCTACGAGAAGCACTACGAGGAGATGGCACAGACCATCTCGCGCGAGATGGGGGCACCGATCACGCTCTCGCGCTCGGCCCAGGCGCGCACCGGCAGCACGCACATTCAGGCCTTCCTGCGCGTGCTCGAGGGCTTCCACTTCGAGGAGCCACTGCGCGACGACGCGCGGTCCGAGCACATCATCTATCAGCCGGTCGGCGTCTGCGGCCTCATCACGCCGTGGAACTGGCCGATGAACCAGGTGACGCTCAAGGTGATCCCGGCACTCGGCGCGGGCTGCACGGTGGTGCTGAAGCCATCCGAGATCGCCCCGCTCAATGCCATGCTGTTTGCCCGCATGGTGGACGAGGCGGGCTTTCCGAAGGGCGTCTTCAACCTCGTCAACGGCGACGGGCCGGGCGTCGGCCAGGCGCTCGCCGCCCATCCGGACGTTGCCATGATGTCGCTCACGGGATCGGCGCGGGCCGGCATCGCGGTGACCAAGACGGCGGCCGATACGATCAAGCGCGTCGCGCTCGAACTCGGCGGCAAGGGCGCCAACATCGTCTTTGCCGACAGCAACCCCGAGGCCTCCGTCAAGCGTGGCGCCATCCACTGCTTCAACAACACCGGCCAGTCGTGCAACGCGCCGACGCGCATGCTCGTCGAGCGCTCCGTCTATGCCGACGCCATCCGCATCGCGGCCGAGACGGCCGAGAAAACGCGGGTCGGGGAGCCGTCACAGGAGGGCGGGCATATCGGGCCGCTCGTTTCGGCGGCACAGTTCGAGAAGGTGCAGCGGCTGATCCAGGTCGGCATCGACGAGGGCGCACGCCTCGTTGCCGGCGGCGTCGGACGACCCGAGGGCTTCAACCGCGGCTATTTCGTCCGCCCGACGGTGTTCGCGGACGTGAACCAGTCCATGACCATCCAGCGCGAGGAGAGTTTCGGCCCCGTGCTGACGCTGATGCCGTTCGACAGCGAGGAGGAGGCGATCGCGATCGCCAACGACACCTCCTATGGCCTCACCAACTACGTCCAGAGCGGTGACCAGGCGCGCGCGCAGCGCATCGCCCGGCAAATGCGCACCGGCATGGTGGTGATGAACGGGGCGGCGCGGCCGGGCGGCAGCCCGTTCGGCGGCATGCGCCAATCCGGCAACGGGCGCGAAGGCGGTCGCTGGGGTCTCGAGGAGTATCTCGAGGTGCAGGCGGTGACCGGCTGGGACGAGAGCATCGGCTGATCCCCGGGAACGAACGGGCAGGGAGAGGAATGCGGTCATGAGCGAAACGTTCCAGACCCTCCTCTCCCCGATCGATCTCAGGCACAGGACGCTCTCGAGCCGGGTCGTCTTCGGCCCGCACACCGTCAACATGAGCCACGAGGGGCTGCCGGGCGACCGCCACTTCGGCTATTACCGTGAACGGGCGCGCGGCGGGGCGGCGATGATCGTGGTCGAGCCGGTGCCGGTGCACCGCACGGCCATCCTGACGCGGGGGAATTTCCTTCCCGAGAACGACGAAATCATCCCCCACTTCCGGCGGATCACCGAGGCCTGCCACGAGCACGGCACGACCATGATCCACCAGCTCTATCACGTCGGCGGGCATGGTGATCAGGACAACTCCTGGGCGCCCTACTGGTCGCCATCGGGGCTACCGTCATTGCACGATCCCTGGGGCAGCCGCGCGATGCGCGAAGCCGAGATCGAGGAGACGATCGAGGCCTTCGTCGCCGCCGCACGCAGGGCAAAGGAGGCCGGCTTCGACGGCGTCGAGGTCTATGCGGCCTACAATTGTCTCACCGACCAGTTCTGGTCGCCGCTGACCAACCGGCGCACCGACCGCTGGGGCGGCAGTCTCGAAAACCGCATGCGCTTTTCCGTGGAAGTGCTGGAGCGCATCCGCCGCATGGCGGGCGATGATTTCATCGTCGGGATGACGGTCTCGGGCGCCGAACCGATGCCGGGCGGCCTTTCTCTCGCCGACAAGCAGGAGATCATCTCCAGGCTCGATGATCGCGGGCTCGTCGATTATGTCTCCTGCGGCACGGGCAGTTATCTGCACGACTTCTCCAAGATCGTGCCGAGCTTCCAGTTCGAGATGAAGCTCGGGGCGTCCGATGCCGCCGCCTTCAAGGCGGTGGTCAAGAATGCGCTGGTGACGGCGGAATCGCGCATCAAGACGCCCCGCAACGCCGAGGCGATCCTTGCGGGTGGGCAATCGGATCTCGTCTCCATCGTGCGCGGGCAGATCGCCGAGCCGCACTGGACGCGCAAGGTCCGCGAGGGGCAGGCGGAGGATATCCGACCCTGCATCTCCTGCAATCAGCTCTGCATCGGGCGGCGGCTGCGCGACTACTGGGCGAGCTGCCTCGTCAATCCCTCCGTCGCGCGCGAGCATGAATGGGACGGCGACATCCCGACACGGGCCGCGCACCCGCGCGAGGTGCTCGTCGTCGGTGGCGGGCCGGCCGGGCTCGAGGCGGCGCGCGTTGCGGCCGAGCGCGGACACCGCGTGCATCTCGTCGAGCGCACGGGCGAACTCGGCGGCCAGTTTCGCCTCGCGGCAGGCCAGCCGGAGCGCGGCGAGATCGGGGAATTGCTCAACTGGTACCGCACGCAGCTCGAAAAGTTGCAGGTGCGCGTTTCGCTCCGCCGCGAGATGAGCGCCGAGGACATCCGGGCCTCGGGCGCCGACGTCGTCGTCCTCGCCACGGGATCGCGCCCGACGCGCACGGGCTTTCAGCGTCACTACATGGGGCGCGAGACATTGCCGGGCGCCGAGCAGGCGAATGTCTCGACCGTGCACGACGTGCTCGAGGGCACCGTCGTGCCCGGCACCAACGTTCTCCTCCTCGACGACATCGATGGATGGTGGCCGGCGACCGGCACCGCTCTCCACCTCGCCAGGCAGCGCCACATGGTGACGATCGTCACCGCCTCCGAAAAGGCCGCCGCCAAGCTCGACCCCAGCCTCACCGGCGATATCGCCCGCGCCCGCCTGATGCAGCACGGCGTCGAGGTCATCCTCGCCACGGCGCTCGAGAAATGGGAAGGAAACACCGCGACGCTGGTCAACCTCTATACGGGAGACACCGAGACACGGGAGTTCGATTCCCTCGTGCTCGCCTCGACGAATACGCCGGACGACGCCCTGCAGGATGCGCTGTCGGGGGAGGGGAGCATGGCAGGGATGGAAATACACGCCATCGGTGACACCGTCTCGGCGCGCACGGCGCACATGGCGATCTACGAGGCCCGCGCGCTGGCGCTGCGGATCTGAACGGGGCGGGCGGGATCGAGCGGTGGTGCCTGACGCGTCCCGGCGCAGGTGGGCAGGGTGCGCCGCACATCCGGGACCCAGGAGAAGAGCCCGCAGGGCCGTGATTGCGGAGGGGGCGGCGCCCGTGGCCCTCGGCCCCGGACAAGGCTGCGCCTTTCCGAGGCACGTGGAGTGGGTGTCGGCTCTCACGGCTCCCGGGCGCGGTGCAGGGCGCAGCCGTGCGCCGCAGAACCGGGACCGCCCTCGTTGTGCTCCCTTCCTCGCGACCCCGGACCAGCGGTGCACCACTCACGTGCTGCACCGCATCCGGGGATCGTGAGGGTAGCGCGCCGCATCCGGGAACCGTGAGGGGGCGCGCCGCCGGTCCTGGACAGAACTACCGCGACAACGACCGAGCCACCGGAACGGCGGGGCGGCAATGACGGCAACTCGGCCGCCGGCCGTCGAGGCAGCAGCCTCGGCTCCCCGATCAGTCGAGATCGCGGGCAACGCGCAGGCCCGTGCTGTTGCTTCCCCTGCTTCCTTGGCGGCCGTAGCCGCACGTGTGCGATGCCACGTCCCCGGCTCCATCCCACCAGGAGCCGCCGCAGGCCTTGCGCCAATGGCACGCCTCTCCGCCAAGCGCCGACCCATCAGCCGGAAGTTGCAGGTCCTTGTCCGCCGCATAGCCTTGGAAGCAATCCTCGACCCACTCCTTGACGTTGCCGAGCATGTCGTGAAGACCGAATGCGTTGGCGGGGTAGGAGCCGACCTCGAAGGTTTGGCCAGCTTCCGAGGTCGAGCCAGCCACGCGGCTGACGTTGGCATGCGATTTGTCGAGCAGGACGCCGTGCGGTGTCCGCGTCGTCGTCCCCGCGCGGGTCGCGTACTCGAATTCTCCCTGGCTCAGGAGCCGGCACCGTCTCGACGTGCGCTCGGAGAGCCAGGCGAGGAATTCCTTGGCCTCGTCCCAGGAGATCTTGATGACGGGGCGGCGTCCATATCCCCAGCCGAAGCCGTCCGGCTTCTTGTTCGACTGGCATCCGCCGGCAGCCGCGCAGGCCAGCCATTCCTCGAACGTGACCTCATAGCGGCCGACCGCGAACGGGCGCGCGATCGTGATCTCCCGGGGCGTTCCACTCCCCTGCATATAGCTCCCCGCCGGCAGCACCACCATCTCGGGGCATTCCGGGCAGTCGCGGAAGCGGCTGCCGGGGGTGAGATGCGCATCGCGGCCGCCGACGGGCGCGGCGGGAGCAATATTGGCGGGCGGCGCGCCCGCCGGCGACTGATCGCGGCAGACGGGATTTGCCACCGTCCGCAGGTGATCGAGGATGAAGGTCTCCGGGCGCGGCTCGAAATACGTCCCCGTCAGATCACGGTAGCGGGTCAATGCCGCCGTGCTGGTCGGGCCCCAGATGCCGTCCGGGGCGCCCGGCGCGCAGCCGAGCCGCTCGAGTTCGACCTGAATGGCGAGCGCCAGGGCACGGCCAGCGAGCGCGGCCTCGGCCTGCGGCTCCTTCTGCTTCTGACTGATTTCGAACCCATCCGCCGCCGGCGCGACCGCCACCGGTGCCGCTGCCTCAGGCTCCTCGCTCGGCCGCTCCGCGGCGATCGCCGGCACCGGGAAGTTGGTGAAGTCGGTGGGCGTGCCGGTGCCGAAGACCGACTTGATCCCTGCGAGGGCCACCGGCCCGATCACGCCGTCGATGGGACCGGAATAGACGCCGCGCGCCGCCAGCAACCGTTGCAGGCCGGCCGCCGCCTCCTTCTCCCAGCTGTTGCTCTCGGAGGCTCGGAGCACATTCGGATCCCCGGCGAGTACGGCAAGGAAGAGACCGCCTCCGCCCTCGAGGGTCCGTAGCTCCGGGCGCTCCAGCAGCGCAAGCTGCCACATGCCCATCGGCGAGCCGGCATCGGCTGCCTTGCGATACCAGTCCTTGGCTTCGTGATCGGGGACGATGTTGCCCATTTTCAGCATTGCATCGACGAGGCCGGCATTGGCCGCCATCACGTACCAGCGCCGTGCCTCGGCCGGTGTTTCCGCGTACGGCACACCATTCCTTATGGACTGGACGTCGGCGCGGTGGCGATAGAACTGCCCAAGCTCATACATGCCCCACGGCTCGCCGGCATTTGCCGCCTTACGGTACCAAGCCAGAGCGGCGGCCTCGTCCGTGTCGACGCCGCGCCCTTCGAGATACTTGTTGCCGAGATTGACCATGGCGATCGGTTCGCCGGCCTCGGCGGCCTCGGTGTAGAGGCGGACCGCCTCCTCGTGCTGCTCGGCCTTGTCAAATACGCGCCCCAGCCAAGTCTTCAACCGCGCAGCGTCCTGATACCTAGCGAGAGCGATACCACATTCGGTGTGTGCAGACGCGGCGTCGAGCATCTCGAACTCCACGCCCTTGATGCCCAGCCGGCGGGCGGCGAGGCTGCCCGGCCGCGCGGCGGCCTCATCGCAGCTGGTGAGCGCCGGCTCGGCGGGCCGGCTGGTGCCGAAGAGGCTCTCCCACCAGGACTTCGAGGGCGCGTCGGGGCCTGGCGCCGGTAGCGCGGGCGCTGGCGCCGTGGCCGGTGGGGTGAGCGCGGCGGTTTCGGTCGGCTCTGCCTCTTGTGCCGCCGGGAGCTCGGACCGGGGCGGGTCCGGCGTCACCGCCGCATCGAGAGCCGCGAGGCGCTGCCTCGCGCGGTAGGCCCAGAGCGGGGCCGGGCCTTCGAACTGTGCGATATAGGCCTCGATCAGGCCGCGATCGGTGGTCGTCTCGATGGCGTGGGTCTGCCAGAGCCGCTCGGCTTCGCTCTCGTTGGGCGAGGGAACGGCCGCCGGTGGCGCAACGGCGGCCTGTGGCTCGGCCGGGCCGGCGAGGTAGATTTCCCCGAGGCCCGCGAAGGTCAGCCAAGGCTCCTGGCCGATGGCGCGCTGGACGCGCAACTGCACACGGCGGAACATGGCGACCGCCTCGACGCCGGGCGCCGCGATCTCCTCGGCGAGGGCCCGCGCATAGGGGCCCGCCCCCTCGCCCCGGTCCGAGGCGATCTCGCCCTCGGCGGTGGCGTAGGCGATCAGCATGCCGCGAACCTCGCGCACCGGCACGAAGCCCTTGGCGCCGATCACCGATTTACCGTCGGGCGTGGTGAGGCGCAGGTCGTTGCGGCAGGCGTCGAAGACGACGAAGTGCGTCGCGGCGGCGGCCTGGCGGCGCAGTTTCTCGGTGATGTCGTCGAGCGGCACCGTCTCGGCCCAGAGATCGCTGCTGTCGACCGTCGTCGCGTCCACGGGAATGAGGTGGTTGGTGCGGCTGGCCGGGTTCTGGGCGCCGTGGCCGGAGTAATAAAAGAGGCCGACGGCCCCCTTGCCGGCCGCTGCGAGGCGGCTGGCGTGGCGGTTGACGGCACGCGTGATCTCGCCGAGGCGGGCGTCGCGCACGACCTCGACCGAAAAGCCGAGGCCGGTGAGGGTCGCTTCGAGCAAGGCGACGTCGTTGTGGGGGTTGGTGAGCTTCGAGATCGGCCCGGAATAGCCGGCGTTGCCGATCAGCAGCGCGATGCGGGGGACGGTCGCCGCGCCATCGCTGGAGGCGGGCGCGGTGCCGGAGGTCTGGCCGAGCGCCAAGCCGGCCGCACCCGCGAGCGCGACGCCAACCGACATGACGAGCCCGGCAACCCAAGACCACCGCATCGGCGCAATGCCCAAGAAGTTGCAGAGGTGAACACAGCATATCGCGGCAGCCGGCCGCAGCGCAATCGGGTCGAGCGATGGCGGCCGGCGGCGTTTGGCGCCCCCTTCATGGCGACCCCGGACCAGCGGAGCACCACTCACGTGCTGCACCGCATCCGGGGATCGTGATCGGAGCCGCACCGCATCCGGGGGTCGTGAGGGTAGCGCACCGCATTCGGGGATCGTAACTCACGGCTCCCGGACGCACTGCGGCGTGGAGCGCAGCGCAATGCCGCTGTGCTGATCCGGGACCGGGTTCGTTCTGCTCCCTTCATGGCGACCCCGGACCAGCAGCGCGTCATTGCATGCCGCGCAGCATCCGGGGATCGTGAGGGTAGCGCACCGCGTCGGGGATCGTCACACCACGGCTCCCGGATGCACTGCGGCGTGGAGCGTAGCGCAATGCCGCTGTGCTGATCCGGGACCGCCCTCGTTCTGCTCCCTTCCCCGCGACCCCGGATCAGCAGCGCGTCATTGCATGCCGCGCCGCATCCGGGGATCGCAATTCACGCGTCCCGGAGCAGGCGGGCAAAGCCCGCCGCACATCCGGGACCCAGGAGGGAAGGCCGAAGGGCCGTTCGACTGGAGGGTGCGGCGCCCGTGGCCCTGGGCCCCGGACAAGGCTGCGCCTTTCCGGGGCACGTGGAGTGGCTGTCCGCTCTCACGGCTCCCGGGCGCGGTGCAGGGCGCAGCCGTGCGCCGCAGAACCGGGACCGCCCTCGTTATGCTCCCTTCATGGCGACCCCGGATCAGCAGCGCGTCAGTGCCTGCCGCGCCGCATCCGGGGATCGTGAGGGTGGTGCGCCGCATCGGGGATCGTGACATCACGGCTCCCGGGCGCGGTGCAGGGCGCAGCCGTGCGCCGCAGACCCGGGACCGCCCGCGTTGTGCTCCCTTCACTGCGACCCCGGATCAGCAGCGCGTCATTGCATGCCGCGCCGCATCCGGGGATCGTGAGGGTGTGGCGTGCATGTAGGGGGCCGTATCCGGGGCGCGTCGAAAATTCCTTTTTTCTGCGACTCGCCTTCGGCGAGGAGGGATTCACAGACGCACGCGAGTCGGATATAAAAAACCATGGCGCAAGTCGATGGCTCCGAGACGTAAGGAGGAAAAGAAGCAGGAGGTAAAAGCGTCCTGGGCAGAACTACCGCGACAACGACCGAGCCACCCGGAAGCCGAAGAGGCTGTTCCGGTTGTCCGGCCCGTTCCTGAGGCGGTTGGCGGAGCGCAGGACCCCCGGAAGGTAGTTCCAGGAACCGCCGCGGACCACACGGAGGCTTGTATCGCCATCCTTCGTCCAGGCCGAGCCGTCCGTCGGGGCGCCGTTGTAGTTTTCGTGCCAGGGATCCTCGACCCACTCCCAGACGTTGCCGTGCATGTCGTGGAGGCCGAAGGCGTTGCCGGGAAAGCTGCCGACCTCGACGGTTTTCTCGCGATAGGCTCCCTTGCGGCCGGAGCCGTAGGTATAGTTGCCGTCGTAATTCGCCTGATCGGTCGAAATCGTCGCGCCGAACGAGAACGGTGTCGTCGTGCCACCGCGCGCCGCATATTCCCACTCGGCTTCGCTCAGCAGCCGGTAGGCCCCGCCCCCCGAGAGCCCCAGCGTCCTGTTGAGCCAGGGAAGATATTCGTTCTCGATGTCGTCCCACGAGACGTTCATCACCGGCCGCTGGCCGCGTCCCCAGTTCTCGTCGCTGGGTTTGTGTTTGCAGCCCTTGGCCGCGACGCACGCGTCCCACTGCGCGAACGTCACCTCGAACTTACCCACCGCGAACGGCTGGCGAAGCGTAACCCGACGCTGCGGGCCTTCGTCGGCGTTGCGTCCCTCCTCGCTCTCGGGAGAGCCCATCATGAAACTCCCCGCCGGAACGACCACCATCAGGGGGCAGTCGGGGCAATCGCGAAACGTCTCGCCCGGCTGATAGCGCTCGGCGGGGCAGACGGTTCCGGTCTGCCCTTCCAGCTGGCGCAGCAGGGCAAGGCTCGGCCCGCCTCCGCTGCCCACCTCGGCAACGCGCGCGTGCTCGCGCCAGCGCGCCAGAGCCCCGGCGCTCGCCGGTCCCCAGAGGCCATCCGGCTCACCGGGCCGGCAGCCGAGACGGGCCAATTCGCGCTGCACCGCCAGCGCCAGCTCGCGCCCCTGCGGGCCGGCGGGCTCGGATGGCGCCGACGGAGCCGGTTGCGCCGGCGTCCCGGCCGAAGGCGCTGGCGCCGCCGGTGCTGGCGCCGCCGGTGCTTCGAGAGCCGCGAGGCGCTGCCTCGCGCGGTAGGCCCAGAGCGGGGCCGGGCCTTCGAACTGGGCGATATAGGCCTCGATCAGGCCGCGATCGGTGGTCGTCTCGATGGCATGGGTCTGCCAGAGCCGCTCGGCCTCGCTCCCGTTGGGCAACCCCGCCGGAGCCGCCTCGGCACGCCCGGCGAATTGCAATCGCTCGCGCCGGCGGATGCCGTCGAGGGTCCAGGGCTCCTGGTCGTTGCCGGTCGCATCGAGCACGCGCAGGCGCACATTGTGGAACATGATGAGGTCCGACTGGCCCGGCACCACCAGTTCGGCCGCGAGCGCGGCGGCATAGGGGCCGCTGCCATCGCCCCGGTCCGAAGCGGTCCTGCCCGGTGCGGCAGCAAATGCGATGAGCGCGCCCGAGCGCTGCTGCACCGGCAGGAAGCCCTTACCGCCGCGATCGCCCCGCAGTTCGTTGCGGCAGGCATCGAGCACCAGATAGTGCGCTGCCCGTGGCGCCTCGGTGCGCAGGATGTCGAGGATTTCGCTCTGCCTGACGCCCGACACACGCAACAGCCGGGTCGAGGGCTCGGGGACGTCGGTCGGGATGATGTAGTTCTCGCCGTCCGAAGCGATGCCGTGGCCCGAATAATAGAGGAAGCCCGTTGCATTCGGCCCGGCCGCGGCAAGACGCGCGGCAAAATCGTTGACCGCGAGGAGGATCGTTACGCGCGTGCCGTCGCGCACCGGTTCGAGCACCTCGAAGCCGACCTTGCGCAGGGCCTCGCCGACGATCCGGATGTCGTTGTGCGGATTGCGCAGCGCGCCGACGCCCGGCTGGTAGTCCTGATTGGCGATCAAGAGAGCGAAACGTGGGCCGCTCGCCTCGGCACGCGCCGGTGCCGCGCCGAAGATGGCGACCGCCAGAGTGAGCAGGAAGCGCACCAGAATCGACCGCATCGCCTCCAACCCGCACGAGCAACTGAACAACGATAGCGGCCGCACGCCGTTCGATCAATCGGCCCCGCGAACCGCCTGCCTCCCTCAGCGCGCGACGATCTCGTATTCGACGACGGCATAGCCCCAGGCTTTGACCGCTTCTCCGGAGGCGCCCGAACGGGCCTCGAACCAGGCCTTGATCTGGGCCAGCAGGTTCATGAAATAGCTCGTGCGCTGGCGCGGCACGAAGCCCTTGGCGAGCGTTGCCGGATCGCCGACGCTGAGGCCGATGGGAAAATCCTCCGGTACCACGATGGCGACGAGATGGCCCTTGCCGGTCGGCTCGGCGGCCTCGAAGAAATCGGTGCCGTAGGCCGGGCCGGGGATGCGGATGGTCTCGCCCGCCGCGAGCGCGCCGACCGTCTCCGGCCGGTCGAACTGGTTCGGAAAGAGCTGGAGGACCGTTCCCTCTGCATTGATGTCGATGAGAATGAGACGGCCCGCGATGTCGGTTGCGATCTCGAAGGCGATCTCGTCACCGATCCGGATCGGCCGGCGCCCGACGATGGCGAGCCGTGCACGGTCGCGGGCGGACGCGAGCAGCGCGTCGAGGTCGCCCAGGATCTGCCCGACGGAGGCCGCGCCGTGGCCGCGCCCGGCGGATTGCGCGACGAGGCCGCCGACATGCCGCGCGATCCAGGGCGCGAAGTGGGAGACGCGGGTGTAGACGCCGTAGCGGCCGGCCAAGGCGCAGCCCGCCCCCCAACTGACGATGCCGACCTGGAACGGGCAGCCGCTGGCGTCGAGCGCCATCAGCGGGCCGCCGCTATCGCCCTGGCAGCTGTCGCGACCACCCTGCTCGAGCCCCGCGCAGATCTGGCCGGGACCGATCGCGAACCCAGGATAGGCGGCCGCACAGCGATCACCAGAGACCAGTGGCAGCGGCGCTTCGAGCAGCACCGGAGAACCGGCCCAGAATTGGGTTCCGTCGCGGTGGGGGTGGCTCGTGTAGTTGCCGCCGGAGGGGTCGTGTGCGGTGACACCGAAGCCGGCGACATAGCCGCGGGGGTCGTCGGCCGCAACGGGGTCGCTGGTGGGATGGAGCGAGAGTGTCGCCGGCGTTTGGCCCGGCGCCGACTCGAGCCGGATCAGGGCGATGTCGTTGCCGTGGTGCGAGACGAGCCCCTCGCGATAACCTTCGTGGACGATGATGCGCTCGATGCGGCGGACCTGGTCGGGCGCGACGGATCGCAGGTCCACCACGCCGCCGACCGCCTCCACCACCGCGCCATCGCCATCGCGCCAGGCGCCGTCGCGCTCGGTGATCCCCTCGAAACAGTGGGCCGCCGATACGATCCAGCCCGGTGCGATCAGCGAACCGCCGCAGAAATAAGCAACGGCTCCATCCGAGGGGCGGTTCGTGCGAAAGGCGACGAGCGCGGGCCAATGGTCGAGCCGGGCATCGCGGCCGCCGACGACCTTTTCGTCACCGCCACGCCGGCCGGGGCAACTTTCGGCGCCGGCAACGCCCACAAGAGCGGTCGTGACCGCGAGGCAAAGGCCGGGAATGGCCGACCACCGTGCGCTCCATTTCATGACAGGCCCAACCTCGTTCCAATCCGCTCGTGATGCCGCGCGCGCATCATAGCCGTTCGCACGATGGCCGAATTCAGGTCGAAGTCGGATGCGTCGCGGTCGGGTGCGGGCCGGGTCGGGGCAGGGCGCCGGATCACCGGTCGGAGCGCCAAGCATCGAGCGGAACACCGTAAAGTCGCAGGGCGGACTGCCGGGCCTCCTCGAGCGATTCGTGGTCACTGTCCTGCAGCACGTCCCAGTCGCGACCACACGCAAAGCGATAGATGGTTTCCGAGCGCTCGTAAGCGCAGATCGCCAGGGCGTGTACAGCGATGGTCGATCCATCGTCACCAATTCGACCGATCGGCCTCTCCGAGAAATACCACGCGAGGACGATTGCTCCATCGAGAAGCGCGGGTGCCGCAGACATGGCGAATACCGTACCGAAGCGAATGACTGGGCCAAAGCCGGGCGGTGTGCGCTGTCGCACTCCGCCAGTGCTGCGCATTTCATAGGCGGACCCGACGACGCGGCTCGAGATCGAACGTCTTGGGATCACGTTGCGATCACCGATGCGAGCGCCCGTGCCCGTGCCCGGGTCGGACGCCAGCTTCGGGAGGTAAAAGCGAAAAGGTCAACGTCACCAGCACACGATCGCATGCCAGTGTCAAACGTCATCCGGAACCGCCCAGCACGTATCGCCTCACGTGACCATGTTACCGAGAGCTGGTGAACCGGACACCGCGCAGGCAAAAATCCAAAGTGCGAAGAATTCGGGTCACGACCACGGCGCGAGCCGTCGCGGCGCAGCCTTCAATCAATTGTGCGACGGGGTGCGCCTGTCATTGACCTTGCCAGACCGACGCGGCCGCCAAAGAGCCACTTCGGCAATGCGTCATCCTGAACGTCGTTCAGGATGACGCAACAAAAAACCGCCCCTCGTGGTGAGGAGCGGTTTTTCGAATTCGAAGAGGAGAAACGATATGATCGACGTCATGGGCTCGGTATGCCTGGCAACGACCTACTCTCCCGCAGGCATTCCTGCAGTACCATCAGCGCTGGAGCATTTCACGGCCGAGTTCGGGATGGGATCGGGTGCAGCCACTCCGCCATAGTCACCAGGCAGACGGAGCCCATACCGTCGATTTATCACACGGGGTTTGCCTAACACCCGCGCCTTCTGGTCTTACACACGACGGCGATGGCCATCGTGAGCATTGCTTAATGAGAATGATCAAGCCGTTCGAGCTATTAGTACTGGTTAGCTTCACATGTTACCATGCTTTCACACCCAGCCTATCGACGTGGTGGTCTTCCACGACTCTCAAGGGAGAGCTTGTTTTGAGGGGGGTTTCCCGCTTAGATGCCTTCAGCGGTTATCCCGTCCGCACATAGCTACCCTGCTGTGCCGCTGGCGCGACAACAGGTCCACCAGTGGTGCGTCCACCCCGGTCCTCTCGTACTAGGGGCAGATCCTCTCAACTCTCCGACACCCACGGCAGATAGGGACCGAACTGTCTCACGACGTTCTAAACCCAGCTCACGTACCACTTTAATCGGCGAACAGCCGAACCCTTGGGACCTGCTCCAGCCCCAGGATGTGATGAGCCGACATCGAGGTGCCAA
>WGLQ01000016.1 GCA_016125495.1 Hyphomicrobiales bacterium
ACGAGACGTTCGCGGAAGCCGGGCGCCAGCATTACGGCGGCGATCTCACGGGGCGTTGGATCCTGACGGCCGGGCTCGGTGGAATGGGAGGTGCCCAGCCGCTCGCCGCCGTGATGGCGGGCGCCTGTTGTCTTGCCGTCGAGTGCGACACGACGCGAATCGATTTCCGCCTGCGTACCCGCTATCTGGACGAACGCGCCGAGACGCTCGACGAGGCGCTCGAGAAGATCGCCCGCTGGACGGCTGCCGGGGAGGCGAAATCCGTCGGGCTCCTCGGAAACGCCGCGGATATATTTCCGGAACTGGTCGCGCGCGGTGTGCGACCCGACATCGTCACGGATCAGACCTCCGCGCACGATCCCGTCAACGGCTATCTCCCGAAGGGCTGGAGCGTCGCCGAATGGCGAGCCAGGCGCGAGAGCGATCCGAAGTCCGTCGAGAAGGCTGCCCGGGCGTCAATGAAGGAACACGTCGCGGCGATGGTGGAATTCTGGGATCGCGGCGTTCCGACACTCGATTACGGCAACAATATCCGTCAAGTGGCAAAGGACGAGGGCCTCGAGAACGCATTCGCGTTTCCGGGATTCGTGCCGGCCTACATCCGTCCGCTGTTCTGCCGGGGGATCGGCCCCTTCCGCTGGTGCGCGCTATCGGGTGACCCCGAGGACATCTATCGCACGGACGCCAAGGTCAAGGAGATGATCCCCGACGACGCCCACCTCCACAAGTGGCTGGACATGGCGCGCGAGCGGATTTCGTTCCAGGGGCTGCCGGCGCGGATCTGCTGGGTAGGTCTCGGCCAGCGCCACCGCCTCGGCCTCGCCTTTAACGAGATGGTGCGCAACGGCGAGCTGTCCGCGCCTGTGGTCATCGGTCGTGACCACCTCGATTCCGGCTCGGTCGCATCGCCCAACCGGGAGACGGAGGCGATGCGGGACGGTTCCGACGCGGTCTCGGACTGGCCGCTGCTCAACGCCCTCCTCAATTGCGCATCGGGTGCGACCTGGGTTTCCCTCCATCACGGCGGCGGCGTCGGCATGGGCTTTTCCCAGCACGCGGGCATGGTCATCGTCTGCGACGGCACTGAGGCGGCGGACCGGCGGCTCGAGCGGGTCCTCTGGAACGATCCGGCGAGCGGTGTCATGCGTCATGCCGATGCCGGCTACGAGATCGCGATCGATTGCGCGCGCGAGCACGGGTTGCGCCTGCCGAGCATCCTGGGGAGCTGAGCCATGCATTATGCTCCGGGACGCGAGGCATGCCCGCTGGCGTTCTCGCCCTTCAAGAGCTGCACGGTGCCGCGCCCGATCGGCTGGCTCTCCTCCGTCGGGCGCGACGGCATCGCCAACCTGGCACCCTACAGCCAATGGCAGAACCTCACCTTCGATCCGCCGATGGTGATGTTCGCCGCGAACCAGTATCCGGACGGGAGGCGCAAGGATACCGTCGTCAACGCCGAGGAAACCGGCTGGTTCGTCTGGAACATGGCGACCTGGGCGTTGCGCGAGGCGGTGAACATTTCCGCCATGGCGCTGGCGCCCGATGTGGACGAATTCGAACGCGCGGGAGTGACGAAGGCACCGGCCGTCGATGCGCCCTGCCCGATGGTCGCCGAAAGCCCCTGCCACTTCGAATGCCGCTATCTTTCGACGCATCGGCTCGCGGGCGAGAGCGCGGCAGGCTGGGTGGATGTGGTCTTTGCGCGCGTCGAGCGCATCCATGTCGACGACGGGTATGTTCGCCCGGACGGAAAGCTCGATATCGCTAGGCTGAAGCCGATCGCGCGAATGGGCTACTATGACTATGCCTGCATCTCCGAGACGTTCGAGATGCGCATTCCCGGTGCCTCCGGGATCGAACTCGACGGGCTCGAGGGGAAATCCTGAAACCGCCAAAGAAGGGAGCGAAATAATGAAGCGTAGAGAATTCCTGAAGGTGGCCGCGGCCGGTGCGGCGGCAACGGCGACCGGCACTCTGGCCGCGCCGGCGATCGCGCAGGACAAGCGGCAGTGGAAGATGGTCACCGCCTGGCCGAAGAACCTGCCCGGGCCGGGGGTCGCAGCGCAGATGCTGGCCGACCGGATCACAGCGCTTTCGGGTGGTCGGATCGAGGTCAAGCTGTTCGCGGCCGGAGAACTCGTTCCGGGGCCCGGTGTCTTCGATGCCGTCTCGGAAGGTACGGCCGAACTCTATCATGCCGTTCCGGCCTATTGGGGATCGAAATCCAAGGGTATCCTGCTGTTCGGTTCCCAACCCTTCGGCCTTCGCGCCGACGAGCAGTTCGGCTGGCTGGCGCACGGTGGCGGGCAGGAGCTCTACGACGAAATGTATGCGCGCTTCGGCCTGAAGCCGTTCCTCTGTGGCAATTCCGGTCCCCAGTGGGCCGGCTGGTTCCGCAAGGAAATCAATTCAATCGACGACCTCAAGGGCCTCAAGTTCCGCACCACCGGACTCGCCTCCGAAATGTGCGCGCGCATCGGAATGGCGGTGCAGGCGATGGGCGGACGCGACATGTTCCAGGCGATGCAGTCGGGCGCGCTCGATGCCGGCGAGTTCATCGGACCCTGGTCGGACAGCGCGCTCGGCTTCCACCAGATCGCCAAGAACTACTACTGGCCGGGTGTCGGAGAGCCCTCGTCGGCGGAGGAGTGCGCCGTCAACGTCAAGGCCTACGAGGGGCTGCCGGACGATCTCAAGGCCGCCGTGCGGCTGGCGTGTGAAAGCCTCTACAACCCGGTGTGGACGGAATATACGACAAAGCACGCGCTGGCACTGCAAAAGCTCGTTGCCGAGCAGGGCGTCGTCGTCAAGAAGCTTCCCGACGATGTGGTCGTCGCGCTCGGCAACGCGGCCGGGGAGGTGATCGCGGGCCTCAGGCAGGACAGCGACGAACTGGTGCGGCGGATCGTCGAGAGCTTCCTTGCCTACCGCACGTCGGTGGCGGGCTACATGACCTACGCCGACAACGGGCAGATGAATGCGCGCGCCCTCAACTACAAGTACTGAGGACGCTTGAACGTGGGGGTCGCCGTTGCCCGCGCGGCGGCGGCCCCTGACGCAGGAACTGGCGCAGAAGCCGGCACGGAAACCGGCGCCGGTCGTCGGTCGGGAGGGGGGAATGGAGCGCATCGCCGACTGGCTCGACTGCGTCAACAGGACGATCGGGGGGATCGTGTGCTGGGCGGCGCTCCTCATGGTGCTGTTGCAGTTTTCGATCGTGTTGCTGCGCTATGTGTTCGGGTTGAGCGCGATCTGGCTGAACGAGTCCGTTCTCTACCTCCACGGGGCGCTCTTCATGCTGGGTGCCGGATATACTCTCCTCGTCAACGAGCACGTCCGGGTCGACATCTTCTATGCCAAGGCATCACGCACGCGAAAGGCGGCGATCGATGTGGCGGGCCATCTCCTGCTGCTTCTGCCGTCCATGGCGATGCTGCTCGCCTGGACGTGGCCATCCGTGCGCAACTCCTGGTCGATCCTCGAGGGCCCGATCTCGGTCGGCGGCATTCCCGCATCGTTCCTCCTAAAGTCGCTGATCCCGGCATTCTGCGTCCTCCTCATCGTGCAGTCGCTGGCCGCGATCGCGCGTGATATCGCGCGACTGCGGGGAGAAGGGAAATGAGCCACAACCTCGACCTTCTCATGTTCGTCGCGCTGATCGGATGCATTCTGATCGGCTTTCCCGTCGCGTTCTCGATCGCTGGCGTGGCGGTGATATTCGCGGTTCTCGGCTGGCTGACCGGGGCGATGGACATTTCGCTCCTCGGTGCGCTCGGGCAACGTGTTTTCGGGCTTTTGACCAACGACGTGCTGATCGCGATACCGCTCTTCGTCATGATGGGAGTGGTGCTCGAAAAGAGCCGGATCGCGGAAGATCTGCTGGAGACCATGGGGCGGCTCTGCGGCGGCCTCAGGGGTGGTCTCGGTGTCGCCGTGGTGCTGGTCGGGGCTCTGCTCGCGGCCTCGACGGGTATCGTCGGGGCGACCGTGATCGCGATGGGTCTCATTGCGCTGCCGACGATGCTGCGTAGCGGCTACAACCCCCGCCTTGCCGCTGGCATCGTCTGCACCTCGGGCACGCTCGGTCAGATCATTCCACCCTCGACGCTCCTCATCATCCTCTCCGACGTGATGTCGAATGCCTATCAGCAGGCGCAGTTCAGGGAGGGGAAATTTTCCGTCGACACGATCTCGGTGGGGCAAATCTTCGCCGGCGCGCTCCTTCCTGGACTGACGCTGGTGGTGATCTACATCATCTACGTGCTCGGGCGGGCGTGGCTGCTGGTCGGCGATGCTCCGGCGGTGCGGGGCGATGGCGAAACGGTCCGGGCGCGGACGGTCGTGCGGGCGGTGGTGCCGCCCATCCTGCTCATCGTGGCGGTGCTTGGTGCGATCCTCGGCGGCATCGCGACGCCGAGCGAGGCGGCAGCGGTCGGCGCGGTCGGTGCGATCCTCATGGCGGGCCAGCGCCAGGGGGCATCGAACAGGCTCATCCTGGCGGGTGCCGCCGCGCTTTTCCTGCTCGCGGTGGCGGCGGGGGCGGCGCCGGTTCGGCTGCAGCGCAGTGACGTGATGGCGCTCGACTGGGTGCAGGGCGGATTCTATGTGCTTCTTGCCATGGTCGGCGTCGCGGCGGTCGCGGCGAGTCTGCTGCGCGCGCGGGCGACGGGGATCCTCCGGCCAGCCGTGGTTCAGACCATGACCGTTACCTCGATGATCTTTGCAACCATCCTGACCGCGAGCATGTTCTCACTGGTGTTCGTCGGCCTCGGGGGGGAAGACCGCGTCGCGGAGATCCTGACGGCGATGCCCGGCGGGGCGGACGGGGCGCTGCTCTTTTCGATGGCGTTCATATTCATCCTCGGCTTCTTCCTCGACTTCGTCGAGATCACCGTCATCCTCTTGCCGCTGCTGGCGCCCGCGCTCATCCTGATGGGGCACGATCCGGTCTGGCTTTCGATCCTCATCGCGATCAACCTGCAGACGTCGTTCCTGACGCCGCCGTTCGGGTTTTCGCTGTTCTATCTGCGCGGTGCGGCGCCGCCCGAAGTCACGACCGGGCACATCTATGCGGGGGTGGCGCCGTTCATTTGCCTCCAGATCGTCGGCATGGGCATGATCTGGATGGTGCCCGCGCTCGCGACGTGGCTGCCAGCGGTGCTCTATTGAGCCGCGCCGGGGGCCGGCCGGGGGGACGCGCCCAGCCGGCGGGCCTCAGGGCTGGGTGACGCCGAAGTCAGCGGGAAGGGCGGCGATCGCCTCGACGAGCCGTCGAGGATCGAAGGTGCCGTCGCCGGGCCCGCCATCGAGACCGGCGGCGACGAGCGCCCGGGCAATCGCCTTGCGGGTCTCCTCGCCCCACTCGGAAAAGCCGCGTTCCACCATTTCGCGCGTGTCCTCGCTCGCATCCCGGCGGGCGCCGGCAAGGAGGAAATGCGCGACCCTGTCGGCATCGATGGAACCGCCCGGTGCGGTCTCGATGAGGTAGGCTGCCCCGAGCGGGGCGCGTGGGTGGCCGGCAGCACTCGCGGCCTCGTACCAGCGAACCGCTTCGGGGATGGAAACCGGAATGCCGTACCCCTCCTCGTGGACGATTGCGAGATGGTACATGGCGCCGGCGTGGCCTTTGGCGGCGGCGGCGGCAAAGAGTTCACGAGCCCGCCCATAGTCCTCGGAAACGCCCGTGCCGTTGATGTGCAAGGCGCCGAGGTTGTTCATGGCATTGGCATCGCCGAGGCGGGCGGCCTCGCCATAGAGGCGGGCGGCTTCCTTGGCGTCGGTGGGGATGCCAAAACCCTTCTCGTGCATCAGGCCGAGGTTGCCCATGGCAAGGGCGTCGCCCCGACCGGCGGCGCGCTCGAGCCAATGGAGGGCCTTGGCGTGGTCAACGGGAACGCCGGTGCCGTGCAGGAAGATGTTGCCGAGACCGGTCATGGATGGAGTGAAATCGGCGGCGGCGGCCTTTTCGAACCAGCGCCGTGCCGTTTCGGTGTCGCGCGGCCCACCTCTCCCGTCGCGCAGCATGATGGCGAGGTTGTTCATCGCCCCGAGGTGGCCGCGCTCGGCGGCCGTCCCGTAGGCGCCGCGCGCGCGCTCATGCTCGCCGGCCCGGTAGAGGGCGCGGCCGAGCTGGAAATGGAGGCGGGGCAGGTCCGGTTTGGCCCAGACCGCGTTCTCGCATGCGACGACGGCGCGGGCCGCGTCGATCTCCTCGAACGGCACGCCGCGTCCGATGCGCGTCGGATCCTCGGGGCTGGCGGCGAGGAAATCGCAGGCGACTTCCTCGACGGCCCCGGCCGGGGAGGCAAACGCCAGCGCTCCGGCCGCCAAGGCAACCGTCAGCCGGACGCGCCTGTCACGCGGGATCGCGACGAGCAAGCTCAGTTGCAGCCCTCGAGATTGAGGCTGATCCAGCCACGGCCGCAATGGTTGCTGTGGAACCAGCCCTGGATGTTGTCGTTGGCATCGCTCACGAGGGCGCCGTTGACGGCGGTGCGGGTCGGCGGGCTCGTATAACGGAATTCGCATTCGCCGGTCGCGGCATAGCACTGGAAGAACCAGGTGCGCCCGTCACTGCGGAACGAGAGGACGCCGTCGTTGTTGCGCGTCGCGTAGATATTGTACTGGGCGCGGCATTCGCTGCCGCGCGGGTTCTCGTAGCCGCGTCCACCCCGGAAACCGCACGTGCCCTGGGCGTATGCCGTAATGCTCGTGGCCAGTACTCCCAGCGTCGCCAGGCCAATGATCTTCAGTGCGCGAGTGTTCATCGTTGCTCCAGTGGAAACCGCCGCGCGATGCGACGTGGGTAGGTGGCGCGATCTGTCGCAAGTCTAGCTCGCTTGTTGGCGCCACGTCCACTCATCAGCCTTAAGATGATTGCCAGCGGTTAGCGGCGGGGGCCGAACTTCGTCAGCTCCACTTCCAGAAATCGCGGCCCTGTTTGCGGTAGGCCTTGGCGAAGATCATCTTGTGGACCTCGTCGGCGCCGTCCAGGATGCGCGCCTGTCGCTGATAGCGGTAGATCCATTCGAGGATCGTGTCCTTGGAGTAGCCGCGCGCACCGTTGAGCTGGATGGCGGTGTCGACCGCCTTGTGCAGCAGCGAAGCGCAGAACACCTTGGCCATGGAGACGTGCTTCATGGCCGCCTTGCCGCCGTGCGTGTCGATCATCCAGGCGGCGTGCATGACCAAGAGGCGCCCGATCTGGATGTCCTTGGCGACGTCGCCCATCATCATCTGCACGCTCTCCTTGTCGGCCAGTGCGGAACCGAAAGCGTGGCGCTTTTCGATGTACTCCTGGGCGATCGCCATGGAGCGGGCGCAGAGCCCCATCCAGCGCATGCAGTGGGTGAGGCGGGCCGGCACGAGGCGCGCCTGGGCGACGCGCATGCCGTCGCCGACGCCCATGAGGAGGTTTTCGTGCGGCACCTCGACGCCGGTGAAGCGCATTTCGCAGTGCCCGCCGTGCTCTTCCGGGCCCATGATCGGGACCTTGCGTACGATCTCGACGCCGGGCGCATCGCGCGGAACGATGAAGGCGGAGAGTTCGCGGCGCGGCTCGTTCGACGTGCGCACGATGGCGATGAAGAAATCCGCCCAGCCGGCTCCGGTGATGAACCACTTGTGGCCGTTGATGATCCAGGTGCCGTTGCCCTTGGGTTCGGCGTGCGAGAGCATCATCGTCGGGTCCGAGCCGCCGCCGGGGTGCGGCTCCGTCATGGCGATGGCGCCACGCTTTCCCTCGGCCACCATCGGGCGCAGCCACTTTTCCTTCTGCGCCTCGGTGCCGATGTCGTAGAGCACGCGCATGTTGCCGTCGTCGGGTGCCGCACAGTTGAAGCAGGCGGGCCCGAAGATCGAATAATTCGCCTCCTCGTACATCACTGCCTGGCCGACCATGGGAAGGCCCATGCCGCCGTAGGCCTTCGGAACTTGTGGGCACCAGAGGCCGGCGGCCCGCACCTTTTCGCGCACCGCCTCGAGACGCGCGCGGGTGAGGTTCTCGAACTCGTCGTAGCTGTCAGGGTCCGCCTCGAGCGGCAGGATGTGTTCGGCAACGAAGGCCCGCGTGCGCTGGCGCACGTCCTCGATCTCGGGGCTGAGCGTGAAGTCGATCATGTCGTGCCTCCTCGTCGGCGTGGCTTGGTACGGCGCCCGTCGAGCGCCCGGAGCAACTGGCGGCGGCTCAGCGCCCGACCAGCGCCCGGAAGGACGGGCGGGCTTCGGTGTCCGGGTCGAGCACATCGCGCACCATGTCGACGAAGCGCATCGAGTGGCTCGTCGACTGCCCATCGTCGCTGATCGCGCCACTCGTCTCGATGATGCGGGGGGCGGTGACGATGAAGGTCAGCCGGTGGTCGCGGAAAATGAGCTCGGCGAGGCCGGCGAGCGCGCGGCGATCGGCATCGAGGATCTCCGCGATATCGGCCGGATCGAGCCTCGGGGCGGACAGGCCGAGCCGTGTACGCATCTGATCGAGGAGCGCCTCGGTCAGGAGCGGTGTCGGGTCCGGCACACGGCTGAGATCGAAGCCGATGCGGGTGGTGCCGCCCGGCAGGTCCTCGACGATGAAAGCCTCGCCGGACAAGGCCGCGGCCATTTGCAGGTACTGGCCTTCGCGGAAGGTCAGCTCGAAGCGGCAGATCAGACCGTCGGGCGTGCGCAATTGGCTGGCCGTGAAGGCGACGCCAGGCGGCAGGGACGAACTGGCGCCCTCGTTGGCGATCTCGCAGAGCCCGCGATCGAGGTCCAGACCCGTGTCGAAGTGCCGGCCGCGGACTTCGAGCGCCGCGAGGATGTCGTTGAACTGGGGTGAGAAATGGACTTCGGTCGCAACCCGCGTCAGCCCGTCTGGCTCGAGCGTGATGCGCTGCTCGATGTCGAAACAGGCACTTAGACCAATCGGCAGCACCAGCGCGAGCGCTAGGCGACAAATGCGTCCCACTCGGGTCGGTATCGGCATCACTTGTCCGCTCCCCTCACGAAATGCTCCGGGATGGCGAGGGGCGCGCCGATGCGGTCATCCCATCGCGAGCAGCGCCCCGCCATCCACCGTGACGACACTGCCGGTCATGTAGCTGCCGGCATCGGAAACGAGCAAGAGTAGAGGACCGTCGAGTTCCGCATGCTCGCCCGCCCGGCGTTGCGGAATGCGCGCGAGAAGCCGGGCCCCGGCCTCACTCGTGAGGAAATCGCGGTTCATGTCGGTCTCGAAATAGCCGGGTGCGATGGCGTTGACGCGAATCCCGTCGCGGGCGAGTTCGAGGGCCATGGCGCGGGTGAGCTGGATGAGCCCGGCCTTGGAGACCGCATAGGCCGAGACTTGCGATAACACACCGATGCCGAGGACCGAGGCCACGTTGACGATGGCCCCGCCAGCCCCGTTCTGGCGCATGCGGCGCGCGGCCTCGCGGGCGACGCGGAAGGCGCCGTCGAGATTCACCTGCATCACCTCGCGCCAGAGGGTGTCGTCGGTCTCCAGGAACGGAGCCTGGGAGGGCACGCCGGCGGAATTGACGAGAATCGTGACCGGGCCGTGCGCGGCCTCGGCAGCGTCGAAAGCGGCCGGCACCGTTGCCGGATCGATCACATCGAGGCGTGCGGCGACGGCCTCACCGCCGAGGTCCCGGATCTCCTGGGCGACGTGCTCCAGCAACTCGATGCGCCGGGCCGTGAGGGTGACGCGGGCGCCGTATCGGGCGAGGCACTGGGCAAAGCGGCGGCCGAGGCCGCTCGAGGCGCCGGTGACGAGCGCGCTGCGGCCGGCGAGCGAGAAGAGGGAGTTCGGCATCTGGACCCTCTCGTCGGGGTGACTATCGATCGGGCGTCATGCCCTTATCGGCCAGCACATCGGGCATGGCAAGGAGGCGGCGGCGAAGGGGTCGCGATCCAGCCGAGCGGCCTTGGGCGGGCGTTCGTGCCCGACCACCGCGTTCCATCCGCCGGCGCCTTTTCTTTTCCGGCGCCTTCGCTATAAGCGACCGATCGACGCCAACCAAGCCGGACCGCAACGGAGCCCCTCATGTCGCACCCGCATTTCCTGGTTCACAGTCCAAAGGACAATGTCGGCGTGGTGGTCGTCGAAGGGCTCGCGGCGGGAACCGAGATGCTGGGGGTCATCACCGAAACCAACACGACGCTGACGCTCAAGGCGGTCCACGACGTGCCGATCGGGCACAAGGTGGCGCTCGCGCCGCTCGCCGTCGGCGATACCGTCATCAAGTATGGCGAGGACATCGGCAAGATGGTGGCGCCGGCGGTGAAGGGCGGCCACGTCCACGTGCACAATCTCAAGACGAAGCGCTGGTAGGCTGCGACGGCGGGCGGTGGCGGCCGCCTGAAGCGGCGACGGTTGCGGAGGTGGGTGATGCGGCTTTCATGGGTGGTCATTGGTCTCGTTGCCGTCCTGCTGCCGGCCTCGCCCGGTCGCGGCGAAACGGTCGTCATCGGCGAGGCGAACGGCCGTGAAGTGGTGACCGTCAGGGTCGGCGAGGCGAGCGCCTCCAAGCAGGGCCTGCCGATTTTTCCCGGCATCTCCGGTGGCAACGCGGGGGCGCGGGCGATTTCCATGACGAAGGTCGTGGTGCCGGCCGGCGGACGGGCCCGCCCGCATGTGCACCGCGGCTACGAGACCGCGATCTATATCGTCTCGGGGGACGTCGAGACCTTCTATGGACCGGGCCTCAGAAAGAGTGTCGTCAACCGCGCGGGCGACTTCCTTTTCATCCCCGCCGACGTGCCGCACATGCCCGTCAACCTCAGCCAGACCGATGAGGCCGTCGCCATCGTCGCGCGGAGCGATCCCAATGAACAAGAGAGCGTCGTGCCCTACGATCCGGCGAGCGGGCAGTGACGCCATGTCGCCGGATGGCATGACCAGGAACAACCGCGGAGAGGAAAAACCAGGATGGCAACGGCCATGAGCAACGACACCTTCATGGGCTATCGGCGCGAGAACGGGCGTGTCGGCGTGCGCAACCATGTCGTCATCCTGCCCGTCGATGACATCTCCAATGCCGCCTGCGAGGCCGTCGCCAACAACACCAAGGGCACCATGGCGCTGCCGCATGCCTACGGGCGGCTCCAGTTCGGCGCCGACCTCGACCTCCACTTCCGCACCATGATCGGCACCGGCGCCAACCCGAATGTCGCGGCGTGTGTCGTCATCGGCATCGAGCCCGGCTGGACGAAGCGCATCGTCGATGGCATCGCGGCGACCGGCAAGCCCGTCGCCGGCTTTTCCATCGAGCAGAACGGCGACCTCAAGACGATCATGGACGCCTCGCGCCAGGCCAAGGAGTTCGTCCACTTCGCGAGCGAGCTGCAGCGCGAGGAATGCCCCATGTCGGAGCTCTGGGTTTCCACCAAGTGCGGCGAGAGCGATACGACGACCGGCCTCGGCTCGTGCCCGACGGTCGGCAACATGTACGACAAGCTGATCCCAAAGGGCATCTACGGCTGCTTCGGGGAGACCTCCGAGATCACCGGCGCCGAGCACATCTGCAAGGCCCGCGCGGCGACACCCGAGGTCGGCGAGCGCTGGTACGCCATGTGGAAGGCCTATCAGGACGAGGTGATCTTCGCCAACGCGGTCGACGACCTATCGGAGAGCCAGCCGACCAAGGGCAACATCGAGGGCGGGCTCTCGACGATCGAGGAAAAGGCGCTCGGCAACCTCGAGAAGATCGGCCGCGAGTGCCGCTACATCGACATCCTCGAGCCCGCCGAGGCGCCGAAGGCGGGGGCGGGCCTCTATTTCATGGACACCTCGTCGGCCGCGGCCGAGTGCGTCACCCTGATGGCGGCGGCCGGGTATGTCGTGCACACCTTCCCGACCGGCCAGGGCAACGTCATCGGCAATCCGATCGTGCCGGTGGTCAAGGTGACGGCCAATCCGCGCACCGTGCGCACCATGGGCGAGCACGTCGACGTCGACGTCTCCGGCATCCTCAAGCGCACCATGACGATCTCGGAAGCGGGCGATGCCTTGATCGAGATGGTGCGGCGCACGTCGAACGGACGCAACACGGCCGCCGAGGCCCTCGGCCACCGCGAGTTCGTCATGACGAAGCTCTACCGCAGCGCGTGACGGAGAGGCGCGCGGGGGCGCCGGCAACCGATGGAAGGGGCGGGAGATGGCGGGCGGCATCCGGCTGACCATTCCCGACCTCGAGGCGCGCATCGCCCGGGCGCTCCGCGCTTGCAATGTCGCCGATGAGAATGCCGACACCGTCTCCCGCGCCCTGACGCTCGCCGAAGTGGACGGGCGCGGCGGTCACGGCCTCTCGCGTGTGCCGACCTATTGCGCCCAGGCGCGGATCGGAAAGGTCGATGGCCACGCCCGCCCGACCGCTCGCCGCACGGCCCGTGCCGCGCTCATGGTCGATGCCGCGCACGGTTTCGCCTTTCCGGCCCTCGACCTCGCCGTCCGCGAACTCGCCGCCCTCGCACCCGAGACTGGCATCGCCTCGGCCGGGATTTTCCGCTCTCACCACTTCGGCGTTGCCGGCCACGTCGTCGAGCGGCTGGCCGAGGCCGGCTTCCTCGCTCTCGTCTTCGGCAACACGCCCGCCGCCATGGCGCCCTGGGGCGGACGCAAACCGGTCTACGGCACCAACCCGATCGCCTTTGCCGCGCCGATGCCGGGGCGTGCGCCCGTCGTCGTCGATCTCGCGCTTTCGGGCGTCGCGCGCGGCCTCGTGCTGAAAGCGAGGCAAAAGGGCGAGGCGATCCCCGAGGGCTGGGCGCTCGATGTCGACGGCCAGCCGACGACGGACCCGGCAAAGGCGCTCGCGGGCACCATGGTGCCGCTCGGGGGCGCGGCCGGAGGCGCGAAGGGGGCGGCGCTCGCCTTCATGGTGGAGGTTCTGGGGGCGGCTCTCGTCGGGGCCAATCTCGCGGCCGAGGCCTCCTCGTTCCTCGATGCGGACGGCCCGCCGCCCGCCGTCGGGCAATTCCTCATCGCGATCGATCCGGCGGCATTCGCGGGTGCCGACGTTTTCGCCGAGCGGATTTCAGTCCTCGCCGGTCAGATCGAAGGCCAGGAGGGCGCGCGCCTTCCCGGTGCCGGCCGCACCAGCCGACGCGAGGCAGCGGCCCGTGAGGGCGTCGTGGTGGATGGAAAGCTCCTCGCGGAGGTGGATGCGATCGGGGGGTGAGGGGGAGGCGCGGGCCGGACCATGCTGGGTTCATACGGCCCTTGCCGTGTCGCGTGCCCGAGCAAGAGTCGGCGCGCTAGGCTTTCAGGGACACCGCCGCGATGATCCTGTCGCGGATTTCCGTTGGGAAAGGCATGGCTTTGCGCTCGAGACGATCGACGTGAACGGCCGTCAGCTCGCAAAGCGCCGCCACTTCTCCAGTCTCCCCGTTGCGCATCTCGTGCACGAAACGCATCGACTTCTCCTTGACCTCGAGAACGCGGCTTTTGACCTCCACAATGTCGCCGGCCATCAGCTCGCGCTTGTAGGTGATGTTCTGCTGCACTGCGGCCATGCCGCGGGTTTCGCTCCGCAAATACG
Source organism: Hyphomicrobiales bacterium (assembly GCA_016125495.1). Classification (NCBI taxonomy): domain Bacteria; kingdom Pseudomonadati; phylum Pseudomonadota; class Alphaproteobacteria; order Hyphomicrobiales; species Hyphomicrobiales bacterium. The sequence continues at coordinate 13,518 of WGLQ01000016.1, forward strand.
AGGGCGTCAGGCCGAGGTTCGCAAAGAGGTTCCAATTGGCCTCGTCGAACTTGCCGACGTACCATGCAATGTTCATGTGGCCGATGTGGTCACAGTGCCAGGGATAAACGCAGCCCTTGTAGGTCAAGCTTTCCATGAGCCGGTTGTCCCTTCGAATGCGGCCACGAACCAATTGTCCCGGCGGCGATCGGTCGAATGCCGAAGGCCGCGATGGCAATGGCGTCGAGCCCGGCTCGCCGCGCTCTCGCGGGATCGTTTTTTGCCTCTGGTCCATCTAGACCAATCGTCATAAATGTCAACCGACCGATGGACCAGTCGTGATGGTGACGAAGGAGTTCGCCTTCTAGCGGGCTGGTCATTTCGACCGGAGGTCAGGAAATGGCCAACGCCGCGAAACACAAGGACGGCCTCGTGCGGACAGCCATGAGGCTCTTTCGGCAACAGGGCTATGCATCGACGGGGCTGCAACAGGTCCTGACGGAAAGCGGCGTGCCCAAGGGGTCGCTCTATCACTACTTTCCGGGCGGCAAGGAACAGCTCGCCGAGGCCGCAGTTCGTCTTGCAGGAGAGCTCATGGGCGCGATGCTCGCAGAGCATGCGGCATGCTGCAAGACCCCGAGGGCGTTCGTGAAGGCGTATTGCGCAACGATGGCACGCTGGATGGAAGAATCGGGATTTCGATCCGGATGCCCCATCGCGACGGTCATGCTGGAGAACGCACCTGGCTCGCCGGAGCTGACACGAGCGGGTGCCGAGGCCATCGATCACTGGATTGAGATCGTCACCCCGGTTTTTGTCTCCGAGGGGCGCTCGAAGGGAGAGGCACGAAGGGAGGCGGAGACACTCATTGCAACCATGGAAGGGGCACTCCTACTTGCCCGTGTTCGCCAGAGTTCTCGGCCGATCATGGAAATCGCGCTCGGCTACCGGTAGCCTGCCGTGGCCCAGCTCGGTCTGCGGTTTGAACGACCGGGCACATCCCTGACAATTTGGACCGACAGCATCCCTGACACTGCTAGGCGTCTTCCTTAGCCGGTTCCGGCGCCGAGCGCAGCCGCGCACGCGGCGGAGCGAAGCGGTGGAACCGGCCAACGCGATCGAC
>WGLQ01000017.1 GCA_016125495.1 Hyphomicrobiales bacterium
CGGCGGCGCGCCCCCTGGCCTCCTTGGTGCACACACCCCCCACCGCCCGGGCCACCCCCCCCCCCCCCGCCCCCCCCCCCCCCCCCCTGCTCCCATCGAGGACGATCCGGCAGGCCACGGCTGATGCATCGGCATCCCCCGTCGGGTCCAGAAGATGCGCCGCGACCTCATGCATATCGTTCCGCAGGTCCCGCGCGCTCCGCGTGCAGCAGGTCTCGAGGGGCCAGTCGCGGAGAATCACGGCATCGGTTTCCGCGATAATGGGATCAATCGAGGCATGGTCAAGCTCGAGATCATTGGCGAACACGATTCCCCGGCCCGCGCAGTCGACGTCCTGCAACGATCAGGGCGGCCGTGAGTTGGGCCATGGCGCTTCGAACAAGTAGGATTATTCCCGTGTCCCCCTCTTCCTCTGCGAATTTCCGGCAGCGGCCGCGTCGCAGCATGCACGAGAGAGGAGCGCTTCGAGTTGCGATGGATCAAGGCGCTTCATGAATGCGAACGGCAGCATTCTGCCGAGAGACGCGAACGCCACCACAGGCAGGTCTCGAATGCCGGCAACCGGCGCCTCGAGTGTCCGTGCCCGGCACCACGGCGCGGTCACCCGTGGACGTCGAGGGGACTTCGGAGGTCACACTCTCACTGGCACCGAGGCCTGCCATGGACTAGTGTTCTGCCCGGACAACTCGGAGATGGCAGGTCACGAGCGCCATACCTGGAGCGGAGGAGGGGACCGCCCTCCGCTGCGGGCGCCGGGATAACCGCACGAATCATCGTGCGCGCGCCAAAGGCGATCGAAGACCGCGCCACACGCGCTCGCCGGTTGCCACTGTAGCCGAAACCGGGGAAAATCGAGGAGGAGCACATGTGTTGGAGCGCCGCGACTTCGGTCGCCATGGTCGGCATCGGCGCCGCGGCAACCGCAGTGACGATATCCCGGGGGATGCCGCGCGCAATCCCCGCCGCACTCGGTTATTTCACCGTGATGGAATTGCTCCAGTCACTCGCGTATCCGGTGGTCGGGCAGTGCGGCAATCCCGCGAACCAAACGATTACTTTCCTCTCGATGCTGCACATCGTCTTCCAGCCGTTCTTCATCAACGCATTCGCCTTGGAACTCGTGCCCCAACGCGTGAGGAGCCAAATGCAGGTTGCGGTGTACCTTGCTTGTGCGGCGTCCGCTGCTGTCATGCTTCTCCAGCTCTATCCCTTCGCGTGGGCCGGCGTTTGCCAGCTTGGCACGTCCCTGTGCGGCAGCACCTTGTGCACTGTCCCGGGCGAATGGCATATCGCCTGGCAGATCCCGTACAATGGCCTGCTGTTGCCCTTGGAAGATGCCATTGGAATCCACGCTGGCTTTCCCACGTACATGCTGACCGTATTCCTCCTGCCGCTCGCCTACGGCGCGTGGCGCTTCGTTCTTTTCCACGCGGTGGCAGGGCCGCTTCTGGCAAACCTGCTGACGAGCAACCCCAACGAAATTCCCGCTGTTTGGTGCTTGTTCTCGATCGGCCTGCTCATCGTTTCGCTCAGCCCGATGGTGCGAAGCAAGGTCGAATGCCGGTCCTGGTATGGATTTGGCGGCACCGCGCAAACGAGTTGAATCGCTGGCCAGAGATCGAACACCAGCAGCCCGGCATCGCGCTCGCGGATCGCCCGCCTTGCTCGACGCGGGGCGATCGTCGGATTCATCGTTCGAACTCCACCAGATTCCTGACCGATGGGCGCGGGAGAGAATCGAACCATACCGATCGATTCGTTTTTTCCTGTTCGACGACACTTAGCTCGAACTCACCATTCCGGCGTGGAACACCCCTGCCATGGCGGAACCGCGATGTGAAATGTCCAAACCGGCGATCGATACGACGATCATACCACCAAACGAATCCTAACGTGTCAGATGTCGTTCGAGTTCAGTATTGAACCGGTCAGCCTCTTCAACGTGAACGAGATGTCCCGTTTCCGGTATCCGGAGCACATGAGTATTCGGCATGGTTGCCGAGAGGAATTCATTGGTCGGTGCGATGCGATAATGATCCTCCTCTCCGAACGCCAGCAACGTCGGCGTTTCGACGCTCGCCAGCTCGGGCGCCATATCGAACAGCGACTTCCGGTTCCAGTGCACCGTTCGCAAGGTTCGAATGGCGCCGTCGACGGACTGACCACCAAGGTTCGCGAGATATTCACGCCACGCAGCAGGAGCTTTCTGATTCACTCGCTGGTAGGCGGCATCATTCGCAAACCACTCGACAGCACCGAGGCTTCCTCGGCTTTCCATCAACCCGATTTCTCGAGTGATGTCATTGCGGTACCTCGCACGCTCCGCTTCGTCGCGCGGACCGGAACTGCAACCAACCAACGTCAGAGTTCTTAGGCGCCGCCAATTTTCCATGGCATAGGTTATCGAGGTAAAACTGCCCATTGAGCAGCCGACCAGATGAACGGCATCCAGATCGAACGCTTCAATGACATCCGTCAGATCGTTGGTCGACGAAACCTGACCGTAGGCTTCGGCCGGGTCCGGGACGTCGGATGGCAGAAAGCCGCGGGCGCAATAGCGGATGCACCTGTACCGATCGCTGAATCGAGCGACCTGACGATCCCACGTTCGCCAATCGCCGCCGAATTCATGCGCGAAGACGATGGCGGGCGCATCCCTCGGGCCCTGGTCGCTGACGAACAGTCGCACCCCATCCCTTACCTCGATGCGGTCCATGGAAGTTCCACTCCGTTTTCCTGGAACGAACGCGGCGGCCAGAGGTCGCCCGCGAAATCAGCTCGTCATTTGCCTTCGAATTTCGGTCGACGCTTGGCGGCGAACGCCGCCCGGCCCTCCTTGTAATCCTCGCTCGCGAAACAGGCGTCCGCCATGCGCTCCATCAGAACCGTATCCGGGTTGCCCGTCGGTTTGGTGAGTTCACGGATCGTTGCCTTCAGCGCCCTGATCGTGAGCGGCGCGTTTTCGGCAATCTGTTCACAATACTGCGCGGTGACGTCGCTCAATTCGTCCCTTGCCACCACCCGGTTCACCAATCCCATGGCATGCGCTTCGCGCGCATCGTAGCGGCGGGCCGTCATGAAGATTTCGCTGGTGCGCGCCGGGCCGACCGCTTGTAGGAATTGCGCAATGCCCGGATAGCGGTAGGCAAGTCCGATGCGAGCGGCCGGAACGGCAAAAACCGCATCCTCGGCGGCAAGCCGAATGTCACAGCACAACATGATCGCCATGCCCCCTCCGAGACAGTAGCCGCGGACGCTGGCGATCATCGGCTTGTCGATGCTCGCCAGCGCCGCGAGCGACCCATCGGCGATGTGATTGTAATGCTGGATCGCTGCCATCTCCGATCTCCGTGCATCGAATTCGGAGATGTCGGAACCGGAGACGAATGCAGCCGACCCCGCGCCGGAGACGACTATGACCCTGATCCGCTCGTCGCCATGGAGCACCCGGGCCGCCTCTCCAAGGTTCGTCCAGCCATCGAGCGTGACCGCGTTGTGCTTTGCTGGATTGTCGAAAACCAGATGCGCGACATGGCCCTGCCTTTCGACCCGCAGGGTCTTGTCGTCACTTTCCAACAGAAGGGTCATTACAGAACGCCTTCGGATCTGAACTTGGCGATCTCCGCGCTGGTGTAACCCAGCTCGGTGAGGACGAGGTCGGTGTGTTCTCCTCGCGCCGGGGCAGCGCTGCGCAGCACGTCCGTCCAGCCGGTCATCTGGAAGCCGGGCTTCAGGAGATGGACCGCGCTGCCATCGGGCCTCGGGACCGACCCATGAAGATCGAGATGTCGCACCTGGGGGTCGACGAAGACCTCTTCCACCGTATGGATGGGTCCGGCCGGAACTCCCGCAGCGTTGAGCAACTCGGTCCATTCGGCGCGGGTTCTCCTGGCGATCTCGCCGCCGATGATGGCGTTCAGCTCATCGCGGTTGCGATAGCGCAGCGCTTCGGATGAAAACTCCGGTCGCTCCCCCAGTTCCGGCATTCCGATCGCACGACTGAACCGTGCGAACATGGCGCCACCGGAGCCGCCGATGTTGATCGGACCGTCGCTCGCTTCATAGACGCCGGTCGGAATGCTCGTGGGATGATTATTGCCCGCTTGACGCGCCAGTTCACCGCTGTTGAGCCAGTGCACCGCCCGCAGATCCAGCATCGCGATCTGGGCCTGGAGCAACGACGTCTGCACCCACCGCCCTTCGCCGCTCTCACCTCGCGCCACCAGCGCGACCAGGATCGACATCGCGCCGAAGAGACCCGCGCAAAGATCGGCCATCGGCACGCCCACCCGCATCGGACCGCGACCGGGTTCGCCGGTGATCGACATGATGCCGCCCAAGCCTTGCGCGACCTGATCGACCCCCGGGCGATCGACGTAGGGACCGTCCTGGCCGAAGCCGGAGATACTTGCGTAGACAATCCGGGGATTGATTTTCCTCAAGGTATCGTAGTCGATCGCCAATCGATGCTTGACGCTCGGGCGGTAATTCTCGACGACCACATCCGCCGTTTTCACGAGGCGGTAGAACACCTCACGTCCGGCCGGCGACTTCAGGTTCAGCGTTATGCTGCGCTTGTTTCGATGGAGGTTCTGGAAGTCTGGCGCCTCACGCGGTCCGCCGATCGGTTCGGCGTCGTCGATCGCCGCCGGTGCCTCGACAGCGATCGCATCGGCTCCCCAGTCGGAAAGCTGCTTGACCGCCGTTGGGCCCGCGCGCACGCGGGTCAGGTCGAGAACACGTATCCGCGCCAAGGGTGGAACCTGCTGACGCGCCCCTTCGTGCGAGGTCATCTCGGATCGCTCCTCCCTGTTGGGGTTGCCTGGCAGCATCGGCATTCCGTGGTTGTTCCGACCATCTCCGTTCGATTGGCGCAGGATCGGTCACCGCAGCATCGGGGTCGTCCAGAATGTCACTGTGAGAATGTCACCGGTCGCTCGATCCTCGCACAGCCGGGGCATGGCTTCCAGGGGCGTTTATCGACACGTGACCTTAGCTTCGTGGCCGACAGGCAGAATGAACGCCCGCACGCCGGGCACCACGAGCGCGAACACGGAGAGGATATCGACAACTCGGGTTGAACTCGGGTTGAAGAGGCATCCTTTGCCAAGGCACACCCGAACGGTCGCACCGGCCACCGCCACGCCTACGGCACCTCGCCCTGGGACGCGAGCGGCGCCCGCGCTGGCAAGGATCCATGCCTGCTCACCAAATGGGCAGTGGAGGAGCAATCGGCACCAAGGGAAAGCGTGATGGACTTCCGCGCTGGAAGAGCCCAGATTATCGAGACCCGAAATCAAACTGCGGTTGGCAGATGGCGAGACTGGATGAGGACGCCTCCATCGCTCGGGATGGGGGCTCGAGTGACGATCGGACCCTTCGGCCACAGGCGCAGAGGATCGTGCGAAACGCCATCATCGACGGACAGTTCAATGCGGGTCAGAAGCTGATCGAGCGCGAGCTCTGTGAACTCACGGGCTCCAGCCGATCCGTGTTGCGGGAGGCACTGGCCAACCTGGAAGCCTGCGGGCTCATCGAGCGCGAATCCTACTGCGGCTTCAGGGTCGCGGTGTTGAGTGCTCGAAAGGTGACGGAGATTTTCGAATTGCGCCTCTGCCTGGAGACGCAGGCCGCGGAATTGTTCGCCGAGCGCGCGAGCGACGACGAGATGGCCGAACTCGGCGATGCCTTCCGAGAGATCGAGCGATGCGCCGCCGATTTCGAGCTCAGGCGGATGCGCACGGCCAAGGAGCGCTACTACGACGTCCTCTTCACCGGGTGTCGAAACGAGGAGATCGGCCAAGCCCTGGCCAATGTGATCGACCGGATCAGCTACCTGCGAAGCCGGCTGCTGTCGAACGCGGAGCGGCGCGCCGCCTCGGTCGAGGACATCCGGCGCTTGACGCTCGCACTGATCGATCGCGATCCGCTCGCCGTGCGGGCCGCCAGTCGGGCCCATCTGGAAGCGGCGCGCGAAGCCGTGCTGAAGCTCATGATGCAGCAGCCGGTGGCGACGCGCGGCCCCCGGCGCGCCGCCTGACGAACGGGCGAGCGGACCGCCTCGATCACGGCAGGATCCTCCGGGTCGATGCCGATTTCGGCGAAACCGTCGTCGCGATCGCGGACCGTGTGGTGCGGCCGGCCACCGATCGACGCGTCGGGCGCGCTGATGTTTTCATCCTCGGCGGGCGCATCGCGAAGGTTGGAACAGACACGGCATTCTCCGAGATGACATCGACCGTTCAAAAATTGTATGCAAAAATTGCGGTATCAGGCGCGCCAGCTAGGCGTCTCATTGACACCATGTCGATCAGATGCTCCATTTCGCATACGATTTGGCAATGTGCACCGCCCCCGCCGTGAGATCGCGGCCGTAGGGGACCGTGAGGGACGATGGCGAAGGTGTATGGCGGAGCGGCCGTTGTCGATGCGCTGCGCAAGGCGCGCGTGAGCCACGTGTTCGGCCTGCTCGGCTCGACCACCATGGAGGTCTACGACGCGCTCTATCACGTGCAGGACGAGATCGCGTACGTCGGCGTCCGGCACGAGGCCTTCGGTGTGCACATGGCCGACGGGTTCGGGCGTGCGAGCAATACTCCGGGCGTATTCCTCGCCGGCCAGGCCGGCCCCGGCGCGGTCAACATGGTCCCGGGTCTCATTCAAGCCAAGCTCGCCTATTCTCCGGTTGTCGCCATCACCGGCCTCGTCACCTCGGCCCACTACCACCGCGACACCATGCAGGAGGTCGACCAGCACAGCCTGTTCGCCCCAGTCGTCAAGAAGAACATCACCGTCATCCATCCGGATCGGGTCGGCCCGGCGATCACCGAAGCGCTCGAGATCGCCAATTCCGGCCGGCGCGGTCCGGTCGTCGTGAACATCCCCCGCGATCTCTACGCCGCCGAGGTGCCTTCGGACCCGCGCGCACCCGACTACGAGGCAGGCTCGATCGTGGGCTCGCTCAATCCACGCGCCGTTGCAAGAGCCGCGGAACTGCTGCGGAGCGCCCGCTCACCGGTCATCCTCGCCGGCGCCGGCGTGAAATGGGGGCGTGGTGCCGATGCCGTCGTGCGGCTCTCGAACCAGTTGCGCCTGCCTGTCGTTGCCTCGGCTGGCAATCCCGACGTCGTTCCGGGCGACCATCCCTATTTCGGCGGCCAGGTCGGCCCGCGCGGCAACGAGGTGGCAAGCGCCGCCACGCGCAATGCCGACGTCATCCTGGCGCTCGGCACCCGGCTCTCGTTCAACACGACGTTCTTTTCCTTCAACGATATCAACCGGGACGCCCGCATCGTCCAGGTCGATGTCGAGCCGTCCGCGCTCGGACGCCACTTCCCGATCGAGATCGGCATGGTCGCTGATGCCGGCACGGTTGCAACCGCGTTGTCCGAGGCGCTGAGCGAATGGGGACCCGGGGATGTTCCCTGGCAGGCGCACGCCGACCGGTTCTGCGCAGACGTCGACGCACTCTGGCGGGTCCGCGACGAGGCGGGCGCGAACACCGCGACGCCGCTGCATCCCGACCGTGTCTTCAGGGAGTTGCGTCAATCCGCGCCCCGCGAGGCTCTGTTCACGCTCGATGCGGGCACGCTCTGCCTGCAGATCACGGACAAGCTCAGATACCTCGGCGCCCCCCCGAGCCTGATGACGACACTCGACTACGGGCTGATCGGCTTTTCCTTCCCATGCGGCCTCGGCGCCAAATGCGCGCAACCCGAGCGGCCGGTGATCTCGCTGCACGGCGATGGCGGCTTCTGCATGACGATGGTCGAACTCGCCACGGCCATGCAGCACGGGATCAACACCGTCACCGTCGTCATGGACAACGGCTGCTGGGGAGCGGAAAAGGCCTATCAGCGCGAGTTCTACCAGGGCCGCTACATCGGCTGCGACACGATCAATCCGCGCTACGACGAGTTCGCGCGCCTCTACGGCGCCAAGGGCTACTTCTGCGAAGAGCCCGGCAGCGTCGCGGACGCCGTCGCCGAGGCCCTCAAGGCCGATTGTCCGGCGATCATCCACGTCAAGGTCGATCCCGACGTCATGACGCTGTTCCGACGGGATTCCTTCGCGCACCGTCCGCAGCGCCAGTAGGACCCCACCTTGTCGACCACCGGGATCGTCCGGACGCGACCTGACAGCCTCGCGTGATCCTGGAGCGGTTCTGCGCCGGTTCAGGATTTTTTTGCAGGGCACCGGGCTGATCACGCCCGCCAAGGCGACTGAAAGCCCCTTTGGGACACCTCCCGCGAGGGAACCGATCCGAATCCTGCCTCGAGGCCGTGACCTCGTTGGAAGACCACGGCCGGACGGCATGAATCTCCTCCCTCTACTCCCTTGCGACGCCCAGCACCCAACCCAGGAGGCCGCGCGCCACGTTGCTGAAGGCTCGGTCGAGCGCGGCCATCCGATCGGGGGTTTCGCTTCCTGCAATCGCCACCTCGGAGTGGAAGGAGTCCGCGGCCTTGATCTCCCCCGAATCCGAAACGATGCGTGCTGCCAGGGTGACGGCGGCCCTCGGCTCGCGCCCCTCGAGCACCTCGAAATGCCGGATCTCGATCAGCAGTTGATCGGCTCCATCGAGTCCGCCGAACGGACGACCGACCGACTTCATGAGACCGGAGCGCTCGAAGCTCTCGATGATCCGGGACTGCACCAGGAGTGGGAGCGCATCGATCCAGAGGGCGTCGGCGAGGAATACACTCTTGGCTCCGCGTTCCTGATCACCCGTCGCGTCCGAGCCCGCGCCGTCGGCTCCGGCGCTCGTGGCGTCCCGGACGAAAATCTTCTGGCTGTTGAGTGTGATCAAGGTCTGCGGCTCAGCGACGATGATGCGGGAGGCGATCGGCTGTGCGCCGCTGGTCTCCACGGCAACGGAACTCAGATCATAGATCGGCACCTGTCCCTGCGCGGCCTTCCCGCCCGTGAACTTCTCGATACCCGCGAGAACCGTGTCGATGCGCTCGGAGTTCCGTGCCAGTGTATCGGCGAAGGTCGCGAGGTCTCCGACGATTTTCCCGAAGTCCTCTTCGTTGTCCCCGATCAAGCGATCGATCCGGCGCAAAACGCCCTGTGCGGCCTCCGACATGGTGAGACCGGCGTCGGGGTCGGCAATGAGCGTTGGCGGCGTGCCATCCGCCGCGACGAGTGCCGGAGCATCGACTGTTCCACCGAGGAGCGAGACGGCGGGCGCTCCCGTCAGTCCCTGAAAGGCGATGCCCGCTCTGGTATCGGCCCGGATCGGTGTGTCGGTCGCAACATCGATCCGAACCATCACCACATTCGGCTGCCGCCGGTCGATATCGAGCGAGAGCACCTCGCCGACACGTACGCCGTTGAAAAGTACAGCGGCTCCCTTCAGGAGGCCAGCGACCGAACCTTGATACTGGACACGATAGACGCGGCGCGCCTCGAGCCCCCCGACGCCGTAGAGCCAATAGATGAAGGCGAAGCCGGCAAGAACGACGGCGAGCACGAAGGCACCGACGATCGTATAGCGCGCATGTGTTTCCATTGGCTTTTCCTCCCGGACCTCAAGCCGTCTCGGCCGGCTCACCCGGATGCATGAACGCCCGGCGCGCCCGCGGACCGGAAAAATAATCACGCACCCACGGGTGCTCGCTCGCCTGCATGTCCGCCATCCCGCCGATGGCCACGACGCGGCCATCGGCGAGTGCCGCGATGCGGTCGCAGACGGTGTTGAGGCTGTCGAGGTCGTGCGTGACCATGAACACCGTGAAGCCGAGTGTCTGATGGAGCGCCAGGATCAGCTCGTCGAACCGCGCGGCCGACAGCGGGTCGAGACCCGAAGTCGGCTCATCGAGAAAGACCAGGTCCGGATCGAGCGCCAGTGCGCGCGCGAGGGCCACGCGCTTGACCATGCCGCCGGAAAGCTCCGAGGGCATCTTCGTTGCGTCGTCCGCAGCGAGGCCCACCATTTCGAGGCGTGCGATGGCGAGCTCGCTTCGCAACCGAGGGCTGATCTCGACCCTTTCACGCATCGCGAATTCGAGATTTTCCTGCACGCTGAGGGATGAAAAAAGTGCACCGCGCTGGAACAGTACACCCCACTTCCGGCGCAATTCCCGTTGCGCGCCGGGATCCATCCGGTCGACGTCGACGCCCAGAACCTCGACCACCCCCTGTTGCGGCTTGATGAGGCCGATGATCGTGCGCAGGAGAACCGACTTCCCGCTTCCCGAACCGCCGACGAGGCCCAGCACCTGTCCGCGCGCCACGTCCAGAGAAAGGCCGCGCAATACCGGCTCGCGACCGAAGCCGACGACCAGATCGCGAACGCGGATGGCCGGCTCGGTTCCCATCGCCTACATCCCGATGGACGCAAAATATACGGCGAAAAGTCCGTCCAGCACGATGACGAAGAAGATCGCCTTCACGACGGACGCGGTCGTGCGCAGACCGAGCGACTCCGCACTTCCCCGAACCTGCAATCCCTCCACGCACGCAACGATACCGATCACCAGCGCCATGAACGGCGCCTTGTACATGCCGACCTTGAAATGCGTCGTCGAGAGCGCCTCGGAGAGCCGCGCGATGTAGATGTCCGGGTGCATCCCGCCATAGAACCATGCGACCAGACCGCCACCGAACAGGGCGGACATACAGCCGATGAACGTCAGCAGTGGCAGCGCGATGACCAGCGCCAATGTGCGTGGCAGCAGCAGGACGCCGACAGGGTCGAAACCCATCGTCCGCAACGCGTCGATTTCCTCCCGCATCTTCATGCTGCCCAGTTCGGCCGTATAGGAACTGCCCGACCTGCCGGCCACCATGATCGCGACGATGAGAACACCGATCTCCCGCAGCACCAGAATGCCGACCATGTCGACGACGTAGATCTCGGCGCCGAACTCACGGAAGTGGAAAAATCCCTGTTGCGCGATGATACCGCCGATCAGGAATGTGATCAGCAGAACGATGGGCACGGCCTGCCATGCGACGCGGTCGAGATGATGGACCATCGACGTCAGCCGGAACGACGACACCCCCCTGACGCTCTCGCCCAGTGCCCATCCGAGTGCGCCGAGCATCTCCAGGAACCGCTTCAGATCGCGCCCCGCCTCGCTCGCCGCGACGCCCGTGTCGTGGAGCCCAGCGCTCAACACGTTGTCGGGTTGCCGCGGCGCCGGAGGTTGCACCGAAAGCCCGGACATCGTGTCGCACAAGGGCTGATAACGTGCCGGAAGCCCGGTGACCTTCGTGGTTCTGCCGCCCGCCTCGCGACGTCTGCGCAGAAAGCGCTCGAGGAGCCAGGCGCCGCACGTGTCGATCGCGGCGATCTCCGCCATGTCGACGATCAGTTCGGGCGATGCGCGATGGCTTTGCTCGACCGTCTCGAGCAGACGCTCGAGCGCGCTCGCGGTTTGCACTGTCCAGACACCGCGCGCGTGCAGCAGCGTGCGACCCGCACGGTCCTGCTCCGGATCGAGCACAGGCAACACCACAGGCTCATGTCCCTCGCCCTGGTCAGCCATGATCGAACCGGTCCATCGACGGCCCCGCCACGCCGCCTAACGCGGGGTCAACTGGATGTCGACCGCGCGCAGCGCGGTCCCCTGGGTGGAAATCAGCACGCGCTGCTGTCGGCCGGTGAAACTGACCGCAAGGGTTCCTGTCACCGATCCGCCGATGGAAAGCTGAATCCGTCCTGGCGAGACGCTCCCCGTCACGGTGCCATTCGCGTTGTAGGTCCGCTCCTCCCAGCTGCCGCTCACCTGCGATCCCTTGAAATCGAAGGTTCCCCGCATGTGGATCTCGTTGGAATCGCTGTTGCAGAGGATCGCCATGCGAAGCTGGTTGCCTCCGCCGGTGTAATACCCCGTGCAGCGAATGCGCTGCGAACTGCCGTCGTCGAGACGGAAGTAGCCCGCCCCTCCCCAGGATCCGAGAAGTGCGTTGACCATGTCGTTGGCCGTCGCCGGCATGACGAAAAGGCTGGGAGCAAACGCGAAAACCGCTGCCAGTGCAGCGAGATGCCGACGGAACAGGAAACCCCTGCCGATCGAAGGAGTTCTGATATTGCCCATTGATCGCACCTTCGCAGCTGCCATGTGTGACGCGTCGCACAACCCGACCGCCAGCTTATATGCTCGCGCAATCGCGCAGGGCATGCAGTGATCAAGATCAATCGATGTGAGGCATCGGAATGAGGAGCACGTGATGCTCCACGGCCCCACGGACCGGCCCCACAGGGCCATTCCGGTCGGCGTTTGACAGGTGGTTCGTGACAGGGTTCACGGTCCCGTCGATATCTTGCAGGATCGGCACTCCCAAGCAACCCATCCAACTGCGCGACAGCAGACAGTGAGGCGCGGAACGCTACAGGCCGCGCGCTGCGGTTTCGCTGAACCGGCCCTCGAGCCTTGTTCATCCCCCGTTTGCACCCGTGTCCGACCCGAAAAGGAAGACCTCTGCCGTGGGCGCCTTCCGCCAATTGCGGTTCTAACGGGCGACAAGCCGCCCGTTGGCAGCATCAGGCACCATGCGATTGGCCGCTCGCGCACATTCCGAGAATGCCGGTTCGGGCGCTGACGAGCCGAATGATGGCAAGACCTTTCAGTTGCGCTCGATCCGCGTCTGCCAACCCTCGGGCTCGTGGTGGGTGGCGATGACGAAGCCGCGATCGCTGCGGGAGACATCGGGCGCCGGCTGGTCCGTGACGACCATCGTCAATCCCGGATGCATGAGGGTGTGCAGAGCATCGGCCGTCGGCTGGTCGGTCGTGATGCGGTCGATCACCTCGGCCTCGAGAACGGCGCGTGCATCTCCAGCGGCATAAGCGACGGCCATCCAGACGAACGCTGCCCCGCCCTCGTGCGCCTCCCGAAGAACGAAGACATGGTTGCCGACGGGGCGCTGTGGATCTCTGACGTAAGCCGGGCCCTTGGCCACGACGTGGCCGTCCTCCAAGAGAGTGACGGTACGGTCCGCGACACTGACGAGCACCTTTGCGGGCCGTGCACCGTGGTGGTCGCGCCGTTCGGGTGGCAACGTCTTGCTCGCGGCGGCGCGGACCACCTGCTCGGCCTCCTCTCGCGCATGGCCGGGGAGCATCATGCCGGGATGCACGACGTCGATCGGCTCGCTCGCGGCATCGGCGATGATGACGACGACCCCGAGGTGGGTGATCGAAAAGAGGTGTTTGGCGAACTCCAGCGGCAGACGGACGCAGCCGTGCGAAGCCGGATAACCGGGCAGATTGCCGGCGTGGAGTGCGATGCCCGACCAGGTCAGGCGCTCCATGAAGGGCATCGCCGCCCCTTTGTAGGTGCTGGAGACGTGGTCCGCGTCCTTCTGAAGAATGGTGAAGACACCAGTCGGGGTCGCGTGGCCCTTTCGGCCGGTGGAGCAGGTCGCCACGGCCATCCGCACCCCGCCGCGATAGACCGCCACCCGCTGGTCGGGCACCGAGACGATCATCACGACTTCACCCTGCGGGGCACGCTCCGGATCCCAGAAATAGTCTCCGGGTTTCATTCCGGCAAGGTCGTCGTCGCTCGAAAGCCGGCGCGAGGTGGTCCAACCCGCGGTCAGCAGGGCCCCGAGCACGGCCACGGAACCCACGAGGAAGCCGCGACGTCCCGCGAAATGGCGCAAGGCATTTGCCTCCAGCCCTGGTTCGGTGTTCCTGGCCATGCCGGCACTCTCCTTCATCTCGGCATTCCTCTCGCTTCACCCGAGCCTTGCACGGCTAGGCGCCATGAACGTCGTCCTCAGTCCCCCGTCATGACGACGTCGGGGATGACGAAGTGCTGCTCCCCGACCCTGACGTCGAAGTCGTCGCCGGTTCGTCCGACCGTCATCCGGGCGCCGCCATCCGCCTGCGACTCGGCGTAAGACATGGGTGTATTGTCCTCGAAGTAGATCACTCGGTTCCCACCGTCGGGCCAGAAGACGGTTATGGTCCCGTTTCCATTCCCCTTTCTGATCACTCCGAAGCGACAGCTCGCCATCGACCGTCCGCCGCCACGTGAACAGGAGAGCATGCCGGTGGCATTGAAATCCGTCCCCTCGACGGTTGCATCGTTCGCCAGATCGGCGCGTGTCATTGCATAGAGGACAGGGAGTTCACGGGCCGGCGCGGCGCGGATCGGTACGACGAGAACGAGCCCATCCTCGATCCGGGCCGCATCGCGAGCGTCCGGATTGGCGACCAGGAGGCCATGCAAAGTGACACCGCACCGCCACGCGAGGTGGTCCAGCGACTCCCCCGGCTGAAGGATGGCGCGATCACCGCACGGACTCGTGCCATGGTGACCGACGTGATTGGGCACGTGGACGACGGCCCCTGTGGGGATCCGACGCACATTCGTGATCTGTGGATTGGCAAGGAGCAGCGCTTCGACGGTCACGCCGCAGGCATGGGCGATCCCGAACAGGGTCTGGCCGCGCTGGAGGTGCGTGTAGGACCCGCAGCCATAATGGCTTTCCTGTCGGTGGTGCGGGACTTCGTCATACGTGAAGCCGACCGCCGAGAGTCTGACGTCTCCATCGGCGGGTCGACCACGCAGGAGCGGCCTCAGCTCGATCGCCGTCACTCCGACGGCGATATTGAGACCGGTCTCACCTTCGACGCTCAGTGGTTGAAGCGAGATCGTTTGTTTCGCTCCGCCGACGAGGATCTGTCCGCGCCCGCCGACGACCGCGGCTCCGCCGGCTTCGACTCCACCGTAGGTGCCGGCGAGCGTTCCCGGAGGCAGCTCGGTCGTGGCCGCGATCACGCCCCAGGTCATGACGCCGCGTCCGGAGACGCCGATGTCGATGCCGAATGCCTTGAGCTCTCCCTCGTAGGCCTCGCTCTGGCCGTTCGCCTTCTGGAACACACAATGCAGCTCGCGCGGTTCACTGATGATCAGCGCGACACCGCCGGAGACCTCGCAGCTGAGCAGCCCTGCATCGACCCGCGCCAGCGCTGCGCCGCTGCCGGCCAATGAACCCGATAGCGCGATGAGGGCGCCCCCCAGAAGCCTCGCAATCCGCATGCATATTCCTCCAGTAATGTTGGACGGGACTCTTGCTCGCGCACCAGGCACGGGGATGAACAGCCCTACCGCCCACCAGTTCGGAAAATCACCGTACGCTTGCGAACCGAGACTGTTCTGTCAATTCAGAGTGCAGCATGCCTCTGCGGCCGGTTCGATACGGTCGATACTCGACATTCCCCAAGTCAACCGTCGCTGTACGTCAAGGTTGCCTGATCAGATCGGTGAATCAAGTGTGTTTCACCGAGGGCGGCGTCCGCGGCTGCGGCGGCCCTCGGAACCGGGCGGCTCGAGCCGCGAACCGGTGAGACTCTCGTTATGATTGGGTACACGATGGGGGCAGGGTCAGGTCGTCAGCTCGGCATGCTCTGAAATGATGGTGACGCCCCGGCCGGCGGCCATGGCTTCGAGGATGTCCATCAGCAGCGCGACGGCGCCGGCCGGCAGTGCGATCGGCTCGGACATTTCGGCATTTGTGACCCGCAGCTTGAGCGGCGCGCGCGGCATCTTGAACCTTCGGTAGCGCCGCGAACGCCGCCGCCGCTTCTACGAGATCGCCAAGGGCAGCAACACCCCGATCACCGGCTGTATGCCCTGCGAACACTGCTCCCTCACTGCCCACATCCCTCGAATGCTGGACAGGATAAAAAATGGAACGCGACTATCTTGTGGCTGGCGGACCACCTTATGGAGCTGGAGCACATGACGCACGAGCAGGCGTGCCGCCACGCGCACACCGCGATGAGGAAGATTGGTACGAGCGACCAGGGTGATGCGGTCACGTCGTCGAACCAGAGACAGCCGTGATCAGCTTCTCATACAGGCCATTGGGTCCATGGCATTGAATCGTTCGGCTCCCGTCCTGGCGTGGGTCCGACTGCCAAAACGCAAGTCCGTACATCCACGGCTCCTTGACGGTCAGAATGCCACCCTCGCCTTCCTCGCAGAAGATGCGCCAGAGAGCCGCGCCGCTCACGCCCCCATAGCTGTTGGGAGCAACATATCCTTCGTCCACTTGAGGCGTGAACTCGGCCAAGTCGAAACCGTCGCTGGTCGAGAATGCTCCCAGGATACCAGGCTCGATGGAAGCCTCGAATAGGCGCTTCGCCAACTTTCCGTCCGCCGCAACTTCTACCGGCGAGGTTCGCTCTGCTACGACGCCCGCAACGCAATCGAAGCATTTGCGGCTCGGTACTTTGCCATCCAGCGCCGCGTCGCGCTTCAGGGACATGTTACAAAAACTGTTGGTAGCCTTGAGGGTCGAAGCAAAGTTTTCAGGCAGTCGCAGGAGAGCCAGATCAGGTCCCTTTTCGGAGAACGGCTCTCCTCCGATGACGGTGGGCTCGACATGGGCCATGTTGAGCTTCAGCCCCTGCATCTGCCCTGGGTTGCCGGGGAACCGCAGAATGCCGACGTCCTCCGACTGAGGCAGTTTCGCTGCCACATGGGCGGCGGTGAGGATGTAGTAGCTGGCCCCGATCTGCACCAAAGTGCCTGAACCGGCACTATCGGCTGTTTCAGCGCCAGAGTTCCGGCCCAACCTGAGGAGCCCAACTACGTACCAGCGGAGCCGGTCACAGGCTTCGATGTAGACAGGGGAACTGCCATCGTCACTTTGGCTGGTGGAAGTCATCGTGGACTCGGAGGTCCGGAGCGGGTGAAGGATATCGAACCGCGCCGCACACCGGCTTGCCGCGTGTGCGCCAAGCGAAGCACACCGGCTTGCCGCGTGTGCGCCAGGCAAAGAATCGAGTGTTCGATCGAGGCGACCGCCGAAGGGGCTACGCGGCCTCGACAATCGGTGCGCTTGGAGCGGGTGAAGGGAATCGAACCCTCGTCGTAAGCTTGGAAGGCTTCTGCTCTACCATTGAGCTACACCCGCCCATCGAGGTCCGGCGCTCGCCTCACCGATGGGTCGCACCCCCGCTGGTTCGTCCGCAGCGGGGGTGCCATTTTCTGCATCGCGGCACACCGAACTCGCCCACCCTTTCGGGTAGCGGAACCCCGGCCGCCGCTAAGTCTCATCGATCGCACTCTTGTCGGCCGCCTCGACCGAGAGCAGCCGACAACCGACTACTTCAAGCAGTCGATATCGCGATCCTCCTCGATCAGTATCGGGCGCACTTCATCGAACATGTCCATGAAAGCAGCGAACCGGGTACGATCATACGGCGGCTGATACCATGCTTCGAGAGCGAGATCGCCATCCTTGTCGATATAGGCCCGCACCGACGTGATGCGCGCATTCACCTTGTTCACGACCTCCAGGCACGTGAGGCGATCGGACTTCATCTTGTCGGCGCCAGTTATGTAGCCCTGGGCGAGCAGACCACCGCGCAGCTTGTAGAGGCCGAAGTTGTATTTGACCGGATGCTTCACCGACAGCCGGTCATCGGTCTCGGTCACCTCGTAGCCCGAGAACTCGAGATGGGTCTTGTAGGCCTCGGCCTCATCCGGCTTGTCCGCGAGAGCGGGCCCGCTGGCAGCCAGTGCGAAGGCCGCGCAAGCGACCGCGAGTGATCTGCAGTTTGTCAGCATGGGAATCGCCGTCCTATGATCGATGTCTTCCTTCCCCAGGGTCGGACACTAGTCCATCGAACTGTCAAGTGGAAGGGCCGCACGCGCCATTCGGTCGATGAGCTTGGGATGGTGTGCCTGGCCGGACAGCCGGAGCGACTCGGGCTGCTGCTGCTCGCTTGGCGGCGAATGCGCCCGCGCCGGAGCAACGCGTTGTCGCAAAAGAGCAATTCGCTGACCGGTCCTGGTGGAGGGGGCTGGATTCGAACCAGCGTAGGCTGAGCCAACGGATTTACAGTCCGTCCCCTTTAACCACTCGGGCACCCCTCCAGGCACCGGCACTGGCCGCGCACGCGAGCCCAGAAGGCGAGCGTCCGGCCTTCTCGCGTCATGCCGCCGCCCGTCAATGGAATGGCGAGACGGCGGCACGGCGCCGCCATGCGATCACAATGGCGTGCGGAGGCTGTCTTATGAGGAGCGCCGCGCGGTGTGTCAACTCCCGGCCACGGCCTGGGCGCGCGCGGCGCGATACCCGATCCGGTGCCATCGAGGCTCGGCGCGGCGTCCGGCCCGACCGATTGACAGTGTGCGTCCGACAGTTCCAAGTGCGGCGGTCGATGAAGGAGCCTACCGACCTTGCAACCACCTCCGAACGTTCTCGCGCTCGACCTCGAAGGCACGCTCATTTCCAATGCCATGAGCTGCTTTGCCCGCCCGAGGCTCCACGCCTTCCTTTCCGCCTGCGACCGGCTCTTTGCACGGGTCGTGCTCTTTACGGCGGTGAGCGAACACCGCGTGCGGGCGATCACCGAGGTCCTGGTGGCGGAAGGCTCGGCCCCCGCAACGCTGGCGAGCGCGGAAATCGTCGCCTGGCGGGGGCCGCTGAAGGACCTGCGCTTCATCGAAGGCGCCGACCCGGCGCGCTGCCTCATCGTCGATGATCTCGAGAGCTACATCGCCGCGAGCCAGAAGGATCGCTGGATCGCCATCGCGCCCTATGCGCCACCCTACGGCGATGAAGACCGGGAACTGGCGCGCGTCTACGCCATTCTGGCGAGCCGCGTTGGACGGGCGGACGATGAGGGCCCGCCGATCGTCTAGGCGAGAGGACCTGGCGGCGACACTAGGATCGGCACATGCGAGATGCTCATCTCGGCAGAGGCGCAGCGTCGTAGCGCAAGCCTCGTGACGGCGAACGTGCGCTAATTCTCCCTCGTGGCCGGCTCGCTCGTCGAGAACCAGCTGGTGGGGTGAACACGGCGGAGCAACCAACCAGCGCCAGCAATCAGGGCTCACACCCCTCGCCCCATTTTAAGTTGGATTGCGCAGCCTCTTTCAATCAAAGGCGAATCACGGGCGGTTGGAACGCCAAGCCAACTCAAACTCGCGAGGCCACGCCGCTGTGAACGTCACTGCAAATGCACCAACGACACAAAACTTCTGCCTTAATGACAGCTCGCCGTAACTGTGCTCAATTTTATCCAACCTGATTAACAGGCTGGATTTGGGTGCACGACCCTGAGTCGCTTCGCGACAAATGTTTTCAAGCTTCGATATTTCATCTGCAGAAAATTCTTCCTTGTCTCGATGAACGAACTCATTGCGAATTTTATTGAATTCCAATAGGAGGTCTAGGCGAGGGCCAGAGATGCCCAACGCTCGGAAGAACGACAATTTCTGCCCTACCCATTTTGCCCCAAGCTCTTCTGGTTTTGGAAACCACTGCGCCAAGCCTTAGTCTAAAACTCTGTCAATCTCGTATTGCATTCGCACGACAGCACCGACGTCGTCAGCACTGTCGAAGGCTCGAGCAATTCTCTTTGTATCGATGTCGTGATCGATGATTATGACGTCTGACAACTTTCGCCTCCCCCCGACCCGAGCAACGCGCCCCCCATCTTCCCGCGCCCGGCGGCCGACTCCCCTCGACCCGAGCAATACACCCTCCATCTCCCCGCGCCCGGCGGCCGGCTCCCCGCAGGGGAGTCGCCGGGCGCAAACTAAAGAGGAATATTATCGTGCTTCTTCCAGGGGTTTTCCACCGTCTTGCCGCGCAGCATGTTGAGCGCGCGGCAGATCCGCCGGCGCGTGTTGCGCGGCAGGATGACCTCGTCGATGTAGCCCCGCTCGGCGGCAACGAACGGGTTGGCGAAGCGGTCCTGGTACTCCTTGATCCGCCGCGCGATCTTTTCCTCGTCGCCGAGTTCGGAGCGATAGAGGATCTCCACCGCGCCCTTTGCTCCCATCACCGCGATCTCCGCCGATGGCCAGGCATAGTTGACGTCGCCGCGAATGTGCTTGGAACTCATGACGTCGTAGGCCCCGCCATAGGCCTTGCGCGTGATCACGGTCACCTTGGGAACCGTCGCCTCGGCGTAGGCGAACAGCAGCTTGGCGCCGTGCTTGATGAGCCCGCCGTATTCCTGCGCCGTACCCGGCAGGAAGCCCGGCACGTCGACGAACGTGACGATCGGGATGGAAAAGCAGTCGCAGAACCGAACGAAGCGCGCGGCCTTGCGGCTCGCATCCGAATCGAGCACGCCGGCCAGCACCATCGGCTGGTTCGCAACGAACCCGACCGTGTGCCCCTCCATGCGCCCGAAACCGGTGACGATGTTGCGCGCGAACGAGGGCTGGATTTCGAAGAAGTCCCCCTCGTCTGCAACCTTGAGGATCAACTCGCGAATATCGTAGGGCTTGTTCGGATTGTCCGGCACGAGGGTGTCGAGCGAGGGCTCGACCCGGTCGGGCGCATCGCGCGTCGGCAGCACCGGAACGCCGGACTGATTGTTCGAGGGAATGAAATCCATGAGCCGGCGCATCTGCAGGAGCGCCTCGACGTCGTTCTCGTAGGCGTTGTCGGCGACCGAGGATTTGACCGTGTGCACCGAGGCGCCGCCGAGTTCTTCGGCCGTCACGGTTTCGTTCGTCACCGTCTTGACCACGTCAGGTCCGGTCACGAACATGTAGCTCGTGTCCTTGACCATGAAGATGAAGTCCGTCATGGCCGGCGAATAGACGTCGCCACCCGCGCACGGCCCCATGATGACGGAGATCTGCGGGATGACGCCCGAGGCGAGCACGTTGCGCGTGAAGACCTCGCCATAGCCGCCGAGCGCCGCGACCCCTTCCTGGATGCGTGCTCCGCCGGCATCGAAGAGACCGATCACCGGCGCCCGGTTCATCAACGCCATGTCCTGGATCTTGGTGATCTTCCTGGCGTGCGCCTCCGAGAGCGAGCCGCCGAAGACGGTGAAGTCCTTGGCGAAGAGATAGACCGTTCGCCCGTTGATCGTACCCCAGCCGGTGACGACGCCATCGCCCGGGAACTTCGTTTCCGCCATGCCGAAGTCCGTGCAGCGGTGCTCGACGTACATGTCGAACTCCTCGAACGAGCCTTCATCGAGCAGCAATTCGATCCGCTCGCGCGCCGTCAGCTTGCCGCGCCCGTGCTGGGCATCGATCCGGCGCTGACCGCCCCCGAGCCGTGCAACCTCGCGCCGCTTCTCGAGCTCCTCGATGATGTGCTTCATGGACCCCTCCACGCTCGGACTTCCGCTGGATGCGGGCCTTAGCACGAGGCGCTGCGGCATGGCCACGCGAACTTGCGGATGAGCGGGCGCAGCCTCAGGTGTCGCCGTTGCGGGGCATGGCGCGAGCCCCCTCGAAGAGGCGGGCCTGCGCCGCTACGATCCGTCCCAGCAAGAACGAGGGTGTCAGTCCAATGGCCAGGAACAGTGCAACCGTCTCGGTGCCGGCACCATAGTGGTCTGACAGCTCGACGAGGAGGAAGAACAGCAGCATGTAGAACCCGAACGCCAAGCCCTGCCAGAGCCAGTAGCGCCAGCCCATGACCTCCATCGTCGCGTGCGCCAGTTCGGTGCGCACCGTAGCCGGCCAGCGACGAACCATCCAGCGTGCCAGCACCATCCAAAGGAAGCCAGAGGCCAACGCCGTCAGCACAATCCTCGCGAGGTGGAGGTTGTCGATCCAGGGCAGAAATCGATCCATCACGGTTCCTCCGCACTCCGGTCCATGCGACTGAGCAGCCGTCCGGTGCTGCGTGCCCAACACCCCCAACCGCGCAGTCCAAGTCCACAACCGCCCGGCTCCGCCGTCAATGGTGAACTCACACGCTGTTCAGCGCCTCGGCCACCTTGCGCTGGAAGTAGGCAACGCCCTGCTCGTGGCGCGGCGAAAGCGGGCCGGCCGTATAGTTACCGGCGGCGTAGTTGCGGTGGGTGTCGAGGCAGACGCCATAGTCCTCGTGGACGACCGCCAGGTTGCTCGCGACGGTGCGGGCCCGCGCCTCGGCCCCCGCATCCGACGTGTCGGCGAAGTAGAAGTGGTAGTGCTGCGAGGTCCGCCCGGGGCCTTCCGGGTCGATCCGGCTCGTGTTCATGCCGCCATCGAAGAGCGAGAGCGTCCAGTTCGGCCACATCCAGAGCCACTTGCCGCGATAAAAGAGCCCGTCGCGGGGCGGCGCCGTCATGCGCACGTAACCCCGGTGCGCGGTCGTGCGGAATTCCTCGAAGTCGATCGCCTTGAAGAAGGCGGGATGAACGCCGGGGATATGATAGCCCTCGACGAAATTGTCCGTGTAGATCTTCCAGTTGGCATCGAAGACGACGCTCTCGGCAGCACTCGCAAGATAGCTCTCGATCGGCTCGTCCGCGAGTTCCTCGACCACCTCGCCGAGCTGGTCGAGGAGGCCTTCGGCCGGATCGATCGCCGCGAACAGCAGGCCTCGCCAAATGGCGACCGAAACCTTCTCCAGCGGCCAATCCTCCTTTCGGAAGTCCGGATCGTCACCGAACCAGGGCGCATTGGCCAACTGGCCCCGGTCGTCGAACAGCCATTGGTGATAGGGACATCGCAGCCCCGCGCACCGGCCAGCCCCGTCGGCGACGAGCCGGGCTCCGCGATGTCGGCAGACGTTGAGGAAGCCGCGCAGCTCCCCGTCCCGTCCGCGCAGCACGACGACGCCCATACCCGCGATGGTCGCCGCCACGTAGCTCCCCGGCTCGGCCACCGCATTCGCCGGCCCGAGCAATTGCCATGTCCGCTTGAAGATGCTCCGCCGCTCGGCCTCGTAGGTCGCGGGATCGAAATAGAGGCGTGGCTCGAGATTGCGCATGGTCGGGCTCCATGGGGCGGGTTCTGGAGCTGGATGCTAGGCGAGCCGGCGACCGCGTCCAAGCATCTTGCCGGACAACCCCGCCGCGAAGGCCTCAGCGCTCCGGAGCCTTCGTCTGCCCCGCCCCGTCGATACGGGTCGGGCGATCGAGCAATTCCAGGAAGCGGACCGCCGCCTCGAACTCGGCCGTTCGGAACGCGTGACGCTGCACGGCCAAATCCACCTTGCCCCAGCGCTCACGCTGCCAGCGCTCGTCCACGTGCGCCACCTCCCAGGCCGCCGACGCGGTCAGGAAGCCGTGCCGCACGGCGAGCGCCAGCCCCACCGAGCCGGTGAGCGTCGTCATGTTGTGCAACGCGGTGAGCACATAGGCATCCTCGGCGGCGAGCGCGGAGGCGAGCGCATCGAGCGCGTTGGTTTCCTGCTCGACGTGCGCGACGCCGCCTGTCGTCACGAGCCTTGCGCCGAAGCGCTCCAGCAGCCAGCCGAGCACCGGATCCCAGGCCGCCCGCTGGCGCTCGACCAGTTCCTCGGGTTCCTCGGCGCGATAGCACAAGAGGTCACTCGCCCCGAACGACACCATTTCGGCGCGAATTTCGAACTCCCGGCCGGCGACCCGGTCGAGCGCGGTGTTGGCAAGGCGCGTCGCCTCCATGACCGAGACGTCGATCTCCGCGCCCTGGTCGCGCCATTCCCGCGCGACCGCTTCGGCCATCGCCCGGCTCGGCAGGGCGAGTGCGTTGCGCATCGGCGTGCGCATGGGCCGCCCGTCGAGCAGCACGGCGAACGCCCCGTTTTCCTCTGCAACGCTCACCGTCTCATAGAAGCGCCGCGGCTTCGGGCGAGCCTGCCTCGCGGCCTCCAGGGGATTGTTCGGTTTATCGTCGTTGGCGGGTTTCAATATTCGTCTCGCTTGCCTGGAGGTCGTTGCGGCGCCCGCTTTGCAAACTCTGCGCCGCACGGCCGGGCTCGGAGCGCGATGCCGCTCAATCGCGCCCGATGAATTCCTCGATCAACGCCGCGAGCGACGCCACATCGTCGACCTGATGGTGCGGCTCCTGGCCGGCGAGCGTCACCGCGTCGTGATAGCCCCAGTTGACGGCGACCGCCCCGACGCCCGCGTTTTGCGCCATTTCGACGTCGTAGGTCGTATCGCCGATCATCAGCGTGCGCGCCCGGACGGCCCCGGTTTCCTGCATTGCCTGATGGATCATATCGGGATGCGGCTTGGATGGCGAGGTGTCCGCAGTTTGCACCGTCGCGAACACGCCGGCGAGCCGCTCACGCGCGAGGAATGCCCTCACGCCACGGACCGACTTGCCGGTCGCGATACCGAGCCGCACGTCCGGGCGCCCGGCGAGCGAGAGCAGCAGATCGCGGGTCCCCTCGAACATCGGCTCGGCATGCACGCCCTTGACGCGCGCGGAATGGAACGCGTGCTTGTAGTGCTCGGCGACCGTCGCGATCACCGTCCGCTGCTCGCCGACGAGCAGCGCGCCGACCGCCTCCTGGAGGCTGAGCCCAACGATCGAGAGAACCCGCTCGCGGGCCGGCGCGACGCGCCCGACGGCCTCGAATGCCACCCCCATCGCCGCGACGATGGCGTTCTGGCTGTCGATCAGGGTACCGTCACAGTCGAAGATGATCAGCCGATCCCCCCGATCCTCGTTGCGCCCGCCCCCCGTCATCACCGGCCCTCGTCGATCGCCAACAGTTCGGCCGGCCTGCCGGCATCGAGCCCGAGCGATTTCCAGGTCTCCAGCATGTGCCCCGACAGCGGCACCTCGACCCGCAGTTTGCGCCCATCCGGCTTGACGATCTCGATGGCGCGCGCGTGCAGGTGCAGCTTTCGCGCGATCTCGCCCCCGGGATGTGCCTCGCCGCCCCCATACTTGCCGTCGCCGACGATCGGATGTCCGATGCCCGCAAGATGCGCGCGAAGCTGATGGGTGCGACCGGTGAGTGGGGACAGCGCCAACCAGGAGAGCGAGCGGCCGACCCGTTCGACGACCTTGAGTTCGGTGACGGCGCGCTGTGCCCCGTCCTCGCCCGGCTCGGCGATCCGCACGCGCTCGTCGCCCGTCCCGCCACGCTTGACGAGCGGCGCATCGATGCGCCCTTCCGAAGGCGTCGGCACGCCGATCACCAGGGCCCAGTAGAGTTTGCGGGCCGCCCGCTCCTTGAGCGCCCGCCCGAGCCAGTTGGCCGCCGCGCGAGTACGCGCGAGCAGCATCACGCCGCTCGTATCCTTGTCGAGCCGGTGCACCAGCCGGGGCCGCTCGGGTGCATCGAACTTCAGCCCGTCGAGCAGCCCATCGAGATGCCGCTTGGTGCCCGAGCCGCCCTGCACGGCGAGCCCCGCCGGCTTGGCGATCGCGATGACCTCCGCGTCGCGCATGACGACGAGACTGCGAACGAAGGCGCGGTCGGCATCACTGAGAAGCGCGGCCCCTCGCGCCCGTGGCCCTCGGTCTGTCCCGTTCGCCAGGTCATCGCCGGCCCCGTCCGCGGACGCGCTCGAAGCCGGCCGGCCGGCGCCCGATGGCGGCACGCGAACGACCTGCCCGGCGGCGAGCCGTGTGTCGGCCTTGACCCGCCCGCCGTCGACGCGGATCTGACCGCCGCGCAAGAGCTTCTGGAGCTGCACGTGCGTGAACTCCGGAAAACGCGCCTTGAACCACCGATCGAGACGCATGTCGGTCTCGCCAGCCGCCACCGTCACTTGCCGCACGCCGCTCATAGGCTGGCCATCTGGCGCGCCAGCGCCAGCCCTGCCACGAGCGCCCCGATCGAGAACAGCACCGAGCACCCGACATAGAGTATCGCCGCCGTCGTCTCCCCGCGCTGCAACAGATTGACCGCGTCGAGCGAGAACGCCGAAAACGTCGTGAAGCCACCCAGAACACCGGTGGCAACGAAAATCCTCACCGCTTCCAGCTCCTCATTCGCCAGCGTGGTCCGGCTCGTCAAATAGCCGATGAGCAGCCCCATGGCGGCCGAGCCGACCACGTTGACCGCGAGCGTCCCCCAGGGAAAGCCGAGCCCCAAGAGGCGCGCCGCCGCAAGCCCGACCAGATAACGGCCCGTTGCCCCGATGGCGCCGCCGAGCGCAACGAGCGCGATCAACTTCATCGGCCGGTCATCCGCCACCCAGCGCTTGCGTGCACGACGGTGCGCTTCACCAGCGATGTCGTCGCCCCTCCCGGCCGGGCCATCGTCAGATGCTCTCGACGTCGTCGTAGCGATCGATGCGCCGCCCGATGAACCAGCCGATCGCCCAGCCGATCACCAGCATGAAGAGGATCGAGCCGGCGAACGTGAAGGCGTGCGCCTCCCCAGCCTGATCCGGACTCTGGAAATCCGTGACCGACGTCACGTAGGAGGCCACGAATGGTCCGATGAAATAGAAGGCGGCAAGCGCCCCGAGCATAGCGCCGAGCATACCGAGGAAGATCCGCATTGCACCATCTCTCCAACGCACCGCTCGAGGCGCCGCCCGAGGCATCCGCTCCGGCCCGACGCCCGCGCGTTTCGATCAGTCGTCGATCGGCCAGAACCAGACCTCCCGCGACTTGTCGTAGCCGCCGTAGTAGCCGAGCCAGGCGAAATACTCCATCAGCCAGCTCGCGGTGGTCCGATAGCCGTTCCAGAGGTCGATGTGATCCCCGGTCGCATTGCCGCGTGCAGATTCACCGGCCCGTGACCAGTAGTCCTTGAGAAAGATGAGCCCGCGCCGCCCGAACAGGATGTTCGCATAGTTGGCGGCGTCCGGTCCGGTGATCTTCTCGACCGGCCCCAACCCTTCGATCGAGGCGGCGGCCGAGACCAGCCTATTTGCGAACTGCTCGGCACGGATGAAGTGCATCTGCTCGACCGGGTGCACGCCGCAGTGGATGAGGCCGCTGAGCTGCCCCGGCAGCACGCCGCCCTCGCGCAGGCACACGCCGACACGCACCGCGCATTGATTGGCGAATGTCGGAAAGCCGCTATCCAGCCGGCAGGGCAGCTGATCGGAGACATTTGTCGGATGCACGCGCCAGAGGCGGTCGAAATCTAGCTTCGCCATGTTCGTGAGCCACCCGGAAGGTTCGAGAGCGCCGCGACCGGCCAGCACGACCGGTCTCGGGGCTCATTTCTGCACCGGATGTCGGCGAAATTCCATACGTGCAACGCGCGCACACGCGAACATCGGGCCGCGACCCCGGCGCATCGTCCAATGAAGAGGCGTTGACGCCGCGCATTTTGGGCTTGGCATGGCTTCAGGTCGGGTGCAAAAGCGCCAAGCTCGACGCCTGCGGGGCACCCGCCCATCCGACCAACAACCGAGGATACCGACCGATGGCCATGAATGTGCGCCATCCGATATGGTTGCCCGCGGCCCCGGCACCCGGCATCAGCGCCTTTGCCACGCTCTTCTTCATCGAGACCTTCGCGCGCGCCACCCTGTCCACGGTGGTGCCGCTGCAGGCCTACGACATCATTAAGAACAGCCAGCTCCTCAGCCTGCTCTATACGGGCATTGCGCTCGTAACGCTTCTCTTCTCGTTGATTCTGCCCTTCATCATCGTGCGCCTCTCGCGGCGCTGGACGTACACCCTCGGCGCGGTGACACTGATGGTGGCAGCCCTTTGCTTCGCCACCTACACCTTCACCGGCCAGGTCGGCGGCATGCTCGCACGCGTCATCGGCAGTGCCTGCCTCAACGTCACGCTCAGCCTCTATGTCCTCGACTACATCCGCAAGCAGCAGTTCGTGCGCTACGATTCCGTGCGCCTCACCACCTCCACGATCGGCTGGGCGCTGGCGCCCTACATGGGCGTCTGGCTCTACGTCCACTACGGCCCCTGGGCGACCTACGGCCTCAGCTTCACCTTCGCGTGCATCCTCGTTTGCGTCTTCTGGTACCTGCGGCTGACCGACAGCAAGGCCATCCAGCCGGCCCGCCAGCCGCCCGCCAATCCGCTGAAGAACGTCCGACGCTATGCCGCACAGCCACGCCTGAGGCTCGCCTGGATCATCGCCTTCGGGCGCTCGAGCTACTGGTCGACACTCTTCATCTACGGGCCGATCCTGATGGTCACCTCCGGCCTCGGACAGGAGGCGGGTGGCCTGCTGATCCTTGCGGCGAACGCGCTGCTGATCACCGCCATGGCCTGGGGTCGCTTGGCGGAGCGTTGGGGCGTGCGCCGTACCGCCGTGCTCGGCTTCTATGCAACCGCCGCCTGCCTTTTCGTGGCCGGCTACTTCGGTACGCAGCAGCCCCTCTTTGCAGCCGCCGCGATCCTGGCGGCGAGCTTCTTTTCCGTCCCGCTCGATGCCGTGGGCAGCGTGCCGTTCTATCGCGCCGTTCACCCCTACGAGCGCGCGCAGATGACCTCGGTCTACCGCACCTATCTCGACTTCGGCGAACTCGTGCCGCCGTTGATCTATGCGATCCTGCTGGGATTCTTCGATCTCGGGGTGGTGTTCGTCGCGCTCGGCTTCGTGTTGATCGGCTGCGGGACGATGACCTGGCGCTTCCTCAACCCACGCATTTGACCCGTACCACAGCGGCCCTGCCCGGGCCACGCTCAGCCGCCACGCTCGCCGCGCAGTTTGGCCCAATAGGCCAGCCGCTTCCTGATCTCGCGCTCGAAGCCGCGATCGGGGGGCTCATAGAAGGTCTGCCGCCCGAGTTCCGACGGAAAATAATCCTGACCGGAAAAGCCGTCCGGCGCATCGTGGTCGTAGGCATAACCCGCGCCATAACCCTCGGATTTCATGAGCTTCGTCGGCGCATTGAGGATGTGCTTGGGAGGCACGAGCGAGCCCGACTGGCCGGCCGACCGCATCGCCGCCTTGTAGGCGACATAGCCGGCGTTCGACTTCGGCGCGGTCGCCAGATAGATCGTGGCCTGGGCGAGAGCCAGTTCACCTTTGGGACTGCCGAGGAGGTGATAGGCATCCTTGGCCGCGTTCGCCTGCACGAGGGCGCTCGGATCGGCGAGACCGATGTCCTCGACCGCCATGCGCACGAGCCTTCGGGCAAGGAACATCGGGTCCTCGCCCGCCGAGAGCATGCGCGCCAGCCAGTAGAGCGCGGCGTCCGCGTCCGAGCCGCGCACCGACTTGTGCAGCGCGGAGATCAGGTTGTAGTGCCCATCCTGCCCCTTGTCGTAGACCGCCGCCCGGCGCTGCACGAGCCCGGCGAGCGCGCGCGTGTCGAGGTCCGCCGCCTGGGGCGGCTGCGAGGCCAGCACCTCCTCGATCATGTTGAGCAGGCTGCGTCCGTCACCGTCGGCCATGGCGACCAATGCCTCGCGCGCCGCCTCGTCGACTGGCAGGGTGCGCCCCGTGAGGCGCTCGGCACGCGCCACCAGTTCCTTGAGATCGTCCGCTCCGAGCCTCTCGAAGACGAGCACGCTGGCGCGCGAAAGAATGGCCGCGTTGAGCTCGAACGACGGGTTCTCCGTCGTCGCCCCGACCAGGACGATTGTGCCGTCCTCCATGTGCGGCAGGAAGCTGTCCTGTTGGGCCCGGTTGAAGCGGTGGATCTCGTCGACGAAGAGCAGTGTGCCTCGCCCCGTCGCCCGCAGTGCCTTGGCACGCTCGAAGACCTTCCTGAGGTCCTGCACGCCCGAGAAAATCGCCGAGAGCTGCTCGAACGCGAGGTTGGTCTCGCCGGCCAGCAGCCGTGCGACCGTCGTCTTGCCACTACCGGGCGGCCCCCAGAGGATCATGCTGGTGAGCCGTCCCGTGCGCACCATGCGGGTGAGAGCGCCATCCGGTCCAACGATCCGGCGCTGTCCGACGATCTCGTCGAGCCGCGTCGGACGCAGCCGGTCCGCGAGCGGTCGGGGCGCTCCCTCGCCGAGCCCGGCCGCCTCGAAGAGATCGCCCATGCCGCTTACCTCGCACGAGGTGGCATCCTAGCAGGAACGCCACCACTTCGCCGGCCGATGCGGTCGTGCTGTCACAGCCGGCCCGGCACCACCATGCTCATGCGCCTGTCGCCGCGCCGGATGAGGATGCGCCAGCGCGCCACCCGTTCGCCGAGCGAGGCCTCGAGTTCGCTGAGGTCCGTGATCGGGTTGCGATTGACGTTCTCGATCAGATCGCCGGTCTTGAGGCCATAGCTCGCCGCGATCGAGCCGGCAACGACGTCGACGATCACGACGCCGTCCGTTGCCCGCAACCGGTATTTCTGCTGCAGGTAAGGTGTCAGCTCGGCGGCCTTCACCCCCTCGAGCGGATGGTCGCCGCGCAGCAGAACGACGTCGCCTTCGGCTGTCGGCGGTGCCTCGCGCAAGGGAACGTCGAGTTCGAATTGCTTGCCGTCGCGAATGATCACGACCCGCGCCGAACCGCCGACACCGCGCGTCGTGAAGCGATAGGTGAAGGCGCGCGGATCGTCGACCTGACGACCGTCCACCGAGACGATCACATCGCCTGCCCTCAGTCCACCTTCCGCCGCCGGCCCCTGCTCCAGCACCGCCGTCACGAACGCCCCCGAGACCCGGTCGAGACCGAGCGCATCGGCGAGATCGCGCGTCACCGGGGCGAGCTCGCCACCGAACCACGGCCGCTTGACGGTGCCGCCATCGACAGCGGTGCTGACGATGAGCTGAACCTGGTTGGATGGGATCGCAAAGCCGATTCCGATGGAACCGCCCGAGCGCGAAAAGATCGCCGTATTGATTCCGACCAGCCTTCCGGCCATGTCGACGAGCGCGCCACCCGAGTTGCCGGGATTGATGGCCGCATCGGTCTGGATGAAGAACTGGCTATCGGAGCTGCCGACGCGGGTGCGCGCGAGCGCCGAGACGATCCCGCTCGTCACCGTCTGGCCGACCCCGAACGGATTGCCGATAGCGAGCACGAGATCACCGACCTCGACCTGATCGGAATCGTGGAAGGCCAGGAATGGGAACCGCTCCTCCGCCTCACCCACGATCTTGAGCACGGCGAGATCGCTCTGCTCGTCACGCAGGATGACACGGGCATCGAACTCGCGCCGGTCGGCGAGGGAGACCTTGATCTCCGCCTCCCCGCCGCCCTTGATGACGTGGTCGTTCGTCACGACCAGCCCGTCCGGCGAAACGATCACACCCGAGCCGAGGCTGTTCTCGACACGCTCGCGCGGTACGCCGAAGCCGGGCCGGTTTCGAAAGAACTGGCGAAAGAAGGGATCGTCACCGAAGGGGGAGACGAACGTGCGCACCCGCGCCCGAACGTAAACGTTGACGACGGCCGGGGCCGTGCGCTTGACGACGGGCGAATAGGAGAGAAGCAACTGGTTCTCGGTGTCCGGAACCACGCGCTCCTGGGCCGACGCTCCGCCGGCCGTGAGCGCCGCCACCATGGCGACGATCGCCATCGAGACCGAAACGCCGGCCGCCCGCAATCCTCTCATCATCCCACCCATGCTGTTGTATGAACCACGCCCGCATAGCACGAGCGAGAAGCGATCGCAGCCCCCGACGGCGACCGCTCCAGCCGAACCCGGGTCGGCGCGCTAGCGCACCCATCCGATATCGTATCGTTCCATCGGCGCGCTCTCTTGCTGAAGGCCGCCACCAACGCGAACGGGCGAGGTTGCCCCCGCCCGATCGAAACCCGAAACATCCTGTCGTCTCGCGGTGCGATCCGCGCGCCGCGTCTCGCACCGTCAGGCCGCTGCCGCCGCCTGCGCCCGGTTCTCTTCGGCTGCCATACGCGCCTCGTGCCGGGCGCGGTCGTCCTTGCCCTTGGCTGCCGGATCACGATCGACCAGTTCGATCACGGCCATCGGCGCGCTGTCGCCGTAACGGTAGCCGGCCTTGAGAACACGCGTGTAGCCACCATTGCGCTCGCCGTAACGCGGTCCGACCACGTCGAACAGCTTCTTGACGATCTCGTCGTCGCCGAGCCGCGATGCCACGAGCCGACGGGCGTGCAGATCACCCCGCTTGGCGAGCGTGATCAGCCGCTCGGCGACGCGCCGCAGCTCCTTGGCCTTCGGCAGCGTGGTGACGATCTGCTCGTGGCGAAAGAGCGCCGCCGCCATGTTGGCGAACATCGCGCGGCGATGGCTCGCCGTCTTGCCCAGCTTGCGATAGCCGTGTCCGTGACGCATCGGTCCTGATCCTCTTCAACTGGCCGCGCGTCGCTGCCGGCCGACGTTCTCGCGCCCATTCGCGCGCCGGGTCGTTGTCTTGCCGTCAGGCCCTGACCCGACGGCGTCGGAGCGCTCGCGCCCGAGTGCTCCTAATAATGGTCCTCGAAGCGCTTGGCGAGATCCTCGATGTTCTCCGGCGGCCAGTTCGGCACGTCCATGCCGAGGTGGAGGCCCATGCCCGCCAGAACCTCTTTGATCTCGTTCAGCGACTTGCGCCCGAAATTCGGCGTCCGGAGCATCTCGGCCTCGGTCTTCTGGATGAGGTCGCCGATGTAGACGATGTTGTCGTTCTTCAGGCAGTTCGCCGAGCGCACCGATAGCTCGAGCTCGTCGACCTTCTTGAGCAGCGCGGCGTTGAACTCGAGTTCCGGCTGGCGGTCCTCCGCCATGTGCCGCTCGGGCTCCTCGAAGTTGATGAAGATCTGGAGCTGGTCCTGCAGGATGCGCGCGGCGAGCGCGATGGCATCCTCGGCCTTGATCGAGCCGTCCGTCTCCACCGAGAGCGTCAGCTTGTCATAGTCGAGAACCTGGCCCTCGCGGGTGTCCTCGACCTTGAAGGAGACGTTCTTCATCGGGCTGAAGATGCTGTCGACCGGAATGAGACCGATCGGAGCATCGTCGGGCCGGTTGCGCTCGGCCGGCACATAGCCCTTGCCGGATTGCGCCGTGAACTCCATGCGGATCGAGGCACCCTCGTCCAGCGTGCAGATCACGAGGTCGGGGTTGAGCACGTCGACGTCGGAACTCGTCTCGATGTCGCCCGCTCGCGCCACGCCCGGGCCGTCCTTGCGCAACACCATGCGCTTGGTGCCCTCGGAGTGCACCCTGAGTGCGATCTCCTTGATGTTCATGACGATGTCGGTGACGTCCTCGCGCACGCCCGGGATCGAGGAGAACTCGTGCAGGACGCCGTCGATGTGCACGCTCGTCACCGCGCCGCCCTGCAGCGACGAGAGCAGAACGCGCCGCAGCGCATTGCCGAGCGTCATGCCGAAACCGCGCTCGAGCGGTTCGGCCACCGCCGTCGCCATTCGACGATTGTCGCGGCCCGACGTGATTTCCAGCTTCTCCGGCTTGATCAGATCCTGCCAGTTTCTCTGCAGCGCGCTGTTCATGGGTCCTCGAAGGTCCTTGCGGCAGTTGGCTCGACGGGCGGCCGGCGGCACGCCCGGAGCGGGAAATGCGGGTCGGGGCCGACGCGCGGCCCGCCCCGCCGAACGATCAGACGCGGCGCTTCTTGCGCGGCCGGCAGCCGTTGTGCGCGATCGGCGTCACGTCGCGGATGGTCGTGATCTGCATCCCGATGGATTGCAGCGCCCTGAGCGCCGACTCGCGTCCCGAGCCAGGTCCACTCACTTCGACGTCGAGCGTGCGCACGCCGTGCTCCTGGGCTTTGCGCCCGGCATCCTCGGCGGCCATCTGCGCGGCGTAGGGGGTCGACTTGCGCGAGCCCTTGAACCCCATCGTGCCCGACGACGACCAGGAGATCGCGTTGCCCTGGGCATCGGTGATGGTGATCATCGTGTTGTTGAAGGACGCATTCACGTGGGCCACGCCGGAAGAGATGTTCTTCTTTTCCTTGCGGCGAATGCGGGTGCGGTCTTTCGCCATGTCGCTGTCTCGGTCCTCTGGAGGGAGCGCCGTTGCCGGGCTGCGCTGTTACTTCTTCTTGCCCGCGATCGCCTTGGCCGGGCCCTTGCGGGTGCGCGCGTTGGTGTGGGTGCGCTGACCGCGAACGGGCAGACCACGCCGATGGCGCAGGCCACGATAGCAGCCCAGATCCATGAGCCGCTTGATGTTCATGGCCACCTCTCGCCTGAGGTCGCCCTCGACCACGAACTCGCGCTCGATGACCTCACGGATCTGGATGACCTCGGCGTCCGTCAGTTCGTTGACGCGGCGCTCGTTCGGAATATGCACCTGCGCGCAGATATCCTTGGCGAACTTGCGCCCGATGCCGTGGATGTAGGTCAGCGCGATTTCCACGCGCTTGTTGCTCGGTATGTTGACACCAGCGATGCGTGCCACGTCGCTCTCCTCGAGAACCAGGGCACCCTCGTTGGATGCCGTCCGCCTGAATTCGTCCTTCCAGTCCGCCCATGCGCCGCCGCTGCGCGCGCCACGATCGGGCCTGCCCCATCGGATGCTGACGTCGGGACCTCCCCACGACCAGCCGCCACGGCCAAATGCGACCCCCAGGCTC
Source organism: Hyphomicrobiales bacterium (assembly GCA_016125495.1). NCBI lineage: Bacteria > Pseudomonadati > Pseudomonadota > Alphaproteobacteria > Hyphomicrobiales > Hyphomicrobiales bacterium. The sequence goes on from WGLQ01000017.1 coordinate 33,996, forward strand.
GAGCGCCAAGAAGCGCGAGCCGGTTGTCGCTCAATCCCTTTGCACGGGGATCGCGTCTAATAGCCGAGCCCCGCCCATTCCGTCAACCGCCTTGGCGCGTGTGATTCGTTCACCCGTCGATCTCACGATCGATGGCGCGCGCGACACTGTCCATGTCCGCCATGCCGTCGAGCGATCGAAGCAACCCGAGTGCGTGATAATAGCCGATCAGCGGCGCCGTTTCCTTGTAGTAAGCGAGCAGACGCGAGCGCAGCGTCGCCTCGTTGTCGTCCGCCCGCCGCTTGAAGCTGGTACCGCCGCAGCGATCGCACACACCCTCCCGGGTCGGGCGCTTGAATTCGTCGTGATAACCCTCGCCGCACGAGCCGCATGTGAAGCGACCTGCGATGCGACGCACCAGCTGCTCGTCATCGACCTTGAGTTCGATCACCGCGTCGAGCGCGAGGCCCTTCTGGTTGAGCAGGGTGGCCAGCGCGTCGGCCTGCGCCAGCGTGCGCGGAAAGCCGTCGAGGATGAAACCACCCGCCACGTCCGGCTGGTCCAGCCGCTCGGAGATGATGCCGATCACGATCTCGTCCGAGACCAGTTGTCCAGCCTCCATCACCGCCTTGGCCCGAAGCCCGATCGGTGTACCCGCAGCCACCGCCGAGCGGAGCATGTCGCCGGTCGAGAGCTGCACCAGCCCGCGCGCATCCTCGAGGCGTTTGGCCTGGGTTCCCTTGCCGGCACCGGGCGGGCCGAGGAGGATGATGCTGGTCACCGTTTGCCCCCCTTGGTGCCTCTGAGCTTGGCCTTCTTGATGAGCCCTTCGTACTGGTGCGCCAGGAGATGGCTCTGCACCTGGGCGACGGTATCCATGGTGACGCTGACGACGATCAGCAGGGACGTGCCTCCGAAATAGAAGGGCACGGCGAGGTTCGAGATCAACAGTTCCGGCAGAAGGCAGACGAGGACCAGATAGCCGGCTCCGACGACCGTGATGCGGGTCAGCACGTAGTCGATGTATTCCGCCGTCCGCTCGCCCGGCCGGATCCCGGGAATGAATCCGCCGTACTTCTTGAGGTTGTCGGCCGTCTCCGTCGGATTGAAGACAATGGCCGTATAGAAGAACGCGAAGAACGCGATCATCGCGCAATAGAGCCCGAGATAGAGCGGCTGACCGCGCCCGAGCAACGCCGTGACATCGGTCAGCCATTGCGGACCCGTACCGCTCGAGAATTGGGCGACCGTGATGGGCAGCAGCAGCAGCGACGACGCGAAGATCGGCGGAATGACGCCAGCGGTGTTGAGCTTCAGCGGCAGGTGGGAGGAATCCCCCTGGAACATCCGGTTGCCCATCTGGCGCTTCGGGTACTGGATCAGCAGCCGTCGCTGCGCTCGCTCCATGAAGACGATGAAGGCGATGACGATGATCGCCATGACGAAGAGGCCGATGATCACGGCGGTCGAGAGCGAGCCCGTGCGCCCGAGCTCGAGCACGCCGACCAGCGCCGCCGGCAGCTCTGCCACGATGCCCGCGAAGATGATCAGCGAGATGCCGTTACCGACGCCGCGCGCCGTGATCTGCTCGCCGAGCCACATCAGGAAGATGGTGCCGCCAACCAGCGTGATGACGGTGGTGATGCGGAAGAACCAGCCCGGATCAAGCACCAGGTTGCCGGCCCCCTCGAGGCCGATCGCGATGCCGTAGGCCTGCAGCGTCGCCAGGACCACGGTGCCATAGCGCGTATACTGGTTGATCTGCTTGCGCCCCTGCTCGCCTTCCTTCTTGAGCTGCTCGAGGTGCGGCGAGACGGTCGTCAGGAGCTGGATGATGATCGATGCCGAGATGTACGGCATGATGTTGAGCGCGAAGATCGCCATGCGACCGACGGCGCCGCCTGCGAACATGTTGAACATGCCGAGGATGCCGGTCTGGCTCTGCTCGAAGATCTGGGCCAGCTGGTCGAGGTTGATGCCGGGCAGCGGGATGTATGTGCCCAGCCGGTAGACGAGCAGCGCCACGATCGTGAAGAGAATCCGCCGTTTCAGCTCGTCGGCCTTGGCGAAGGCGGCGAAATTGATGTTGGCGGCGAGTTGCTCGGCTGCGGAGACCATGCGCGTCCTTTCTCCAGCCCGGTATTCTCGAGCCCCCCGCGTTGGCGAGCCCCAGTATCGCAACCGGACGGCCCGCGCGCTCCGGCCGGTCCGTCCGCCCTGCCCCGGCCAGTCCGCGGCAGGCTCGAATGATCAGCGGGGAGAGTGGCGACGATCCCCTGGCGATGCAAGGCGCATCACCCCCTCACCCGAGTTGCCAGCCGGTTCGCGCACACTCGGGCAGTGGCTGCCCCGGTCGCGAACCTCGGCCAGCCTGGCCGGCCTCAGGCCTCGGCCGCCGGTGTTACGGGCTCGAGCACCTTGACGGAACCGCCTGCCTTTTCGATCGCGGCAATCGCGGCCTTCGATGCGCCAGCGACCTCGAGCGTCAGCGGCGACGTGATCTCGCCACGCGCCAGCACCCGAACGCCATCACGCCGACGCCGGATGATGCCTGCCTCGGCCAGCACCTCGCCGGTAACCGTCACGCCGGCCGCGAGCCGCCCTGCATCGATTGCCGCCTGCAAGTCGCCGACGTTGATGACGACGAACGCCTTGCGCGACGGATTCGTGAAGCCGCGCTTGGGCAGCCGGCGATGCAACGGCATCTGGCCACCCTCGAAACCCTTGATGGCCACGCCCGAACGCGACGTCTGGCCCTTGACGCCGCGCCCGGCGGTCTTGCCCTTACCCGAGCCGATGCCGCGTCCGACGCGCTTGCGCTGGCGCAGGGCGCCCGGATTGTCTCTGAGCTCGTTCAAACGCATTTTGCGCCTCTCGCCATTCCACCCGCGCTCCGCGCCGGTTCTCGTTTCCTCGCTGCCTTACGCCACCGTTGCCGGTGCCTCGCACGGCACGATCGTCCTATTCACTTCGGCATCCCCCGGTTTGGCCCCGACGGCCGATCCGTTCATCCGCGATCGCCGAAGTCGCGGCTCAGGATTTCGTCTCCACGATCCGCACGAGATGCGGCACCTTGGCCACCATGCCCCGGATCGAGGGCGTATCCTCGAGTTCGCGCTTGCGATGCATCTTGCCGAGACCGAGACCGACCAGCGTGCGCCGCTGCCGCTCGGGACAGCGGATCGGGCTGCCGATCTGCTCGACGATGATCGTCCCCTTGCCCTTCGCCATCATTCCGTTCCTTCGATCTCAACGCGTCCGAAGCGCGTGGTCCGCGTCCAACGCGCCCGACGTCCACCGCCGCAAAGCACCCACCGAGGGCCCGCGCCACTCGCCGGCAACCGCAATCCAACCGTCAGACGCCGGCTTCCTGCTCCTCGCCGACCGCCTCGGCGCCATCGCGGCGCCGCGAGACGATCTCGCTCACCTTCTTGCCACGCCGCGCCGCCACGCTGCGCGGGCTGTCCTCGTGCACGAGCGCATCGAACGTCGCACGGACCATGTTGTACGGGTTCGAGGTCCCGAGTGACTTGGCCACGATGTCCTGCACGCCGAGCGTCTCGAACACCGCGCGCATCGGGCCGCCCGCGATGATGCCCGTACCGGGAGGCGCCGCCCGCAGCACCACCTTGCCCGCGCCATGGCGGCCTGCGACATCGTGATGCAGCGTGCGTCCTTCACGCAGCGGCACGCGGATCATGGTGCGCTTGGCGGACTCGGTCGCCTTGCGGATCGCCTCCGGCACCTCGCGCGCCTTGCCGTGCCCGAACCCGACGCGGCCCTTCTGGTCGCCGACGACGACGAGCGCGGCAAAGCCGAAGCGACGGCCGCCCTTCACCACCTTCGCGACGCGGTTGATGTGCACCAGCTTGTCGACGAACTCGCTGTCGCGCTCCTCGCGGTCCCGCTCGCGATCACGATCCCGGCCTCTGCCCTCGTTGCGTGCCAAAGCCAATATCCTTCCTTGTCAGAACTCGAGGCCGCCCTCGCGCGCGGCGTCTGCCAGCGCCTTGACGCGGCCGTGATACTTGTATGAGCCGCGGTCGAAGACCACGCTCGACACCCCGGCGGACTTGGCCCGCTCGGCCAGCAACTTGCCCACCGCACCGGCGGCCGCGACGTCGGCGCCGGTCTTCAGGCTCGCGCGCAGTCCCTTCTCGAGCGTCGATGCGGCCGCCAGTGTCCGCCCGCTGACGTCGTCGATGACCTGCGCATAGATATGCTTCGACGACCGGAACACGGAAAGCCGCGGGCGGTCGTTCTTGCGCCCGCTGAGCACGCGCCGGATGCGCACCTTGCGCCGGTCGATGGATTGCCTGTCGCTCGCCATGTCTGTCGTCTCTCGTTCGATGCGTGCCTCTGTCGCGGCCGGCCGCCCGTGCCCCAGCCGCGCTCGCGCACGCTACTTCTTCTTGCCTTCCTTGCGGAAGATGAACTCTCCAGCGTACCGCACGCCCTTGCCCTTGTAGGGCTCCGGCGGACGATAGGCGCGCAGTTCGGCCGCCACCTGGCCGACCTTCTGCTTGTCGGCGCCCGACACCACGATCTCGGTCAGCTTCGGCGTCGCGATATCGATGCCCGCCGGGGTCTTGTAGACCACCTCGTGGCTGAAGCCGAGCGAGAGCTGAACGTCCCGCCCCTTCATTTGCGCACGATAGCCGACGCCGTTGATCTCGAGGGTCCGCGTGAAGCCCTCGGTGACGCCGACCACGATGTTCTGCACGAGCGTGCGCGAGAGACCGTACATGGCCCGCGCCCGCTTGCTGTCGTCGCGCGGCTCGACCTTGATCCGGCCGTCGGCCATCGCCACCGTCACGTCATCGGCGAGCGTCACGGCGAGTTCGCCCTTGGGGCCCTTCGCCGACACCTTCTGGCCGTCGATGGTCACCTGCGCCTTGGCAGGAATGACGACGGGCTTTTTACCGATACGGGACATGATCCCCACCTCGCTTCATAGGTTCCTCGGCGCAGGAGCCGCCTCAGAAGATGTTGCAGAGAACCTCGCCGCCGACGTTCTCCTGGCGCGCGCGCGCATCCGACATCACGCCCTTCGGCGTCGAGAGGATCGCCACGCCGAGGCCGTTCGCCACGGGCTGCAGGTCGCTCACCGGCGAATAGACGCGCCGGCCCGGCTTCGAGACACGGCGGATCTCGCGGATCACCGGCTCTCCGTTGTGGTATTTGAGCTCGATCTCGAGTTCCGCGCGCCCGCCGGCATAGTCGATCCGCGTGAAGTCCCGGATGTAGCCTTCCTCTTTCAGGACCTCGAGCACGCGCTCGCGCATCCGTGAGGCCGGCGTCGCCACCTTCGACTTGCGCCGGAGCTGGGCGTTGCGGATCCGGGTGAGCATATCGCCCAATGGATCGGAAACTGGCATTCAGTTTTCCTCCTTACCAGCTCGACTTCACGAGGCCCGGAACGAGCCCTTGCGAGCCCAGGTCGCGGATCGCGATGCGCGACAGCTTGAGCTTGCGATAATATCCCCTCGGCCGGCCCGTCGCGGCGCAGCGGTTGCGCACGCGGGTCTTGGAGGAGTTGCGCGGCAGCTCGGCGAGCGCCAGGGTTGCCCGGAAGCGATCCTCGCGGGTGGCTTTCGGGTCCTTGATTTTCGCTTTGAGCGCGGCGCGCTTGGCGGCATAGCGTGCCACCAGCGCCCTGCGGCGCTCGTTGTTGTTGATCGTGCTCGTCTTGGCCATCGCCGTCTCCTCGCCGCCGAAGCGTCGTCGTCCGAATGCCGGTACTAGGTCCGGAAGGGAAAGTTGAATCCTCTGAGCAGCTCGCGCGCTTCGTCGTCACTCTGCGCCGTCGTGCAGACGATCACATCGAAGCCCCAGATCTGGTCGACCTTGTCGTAGTCGATCTCCGGGAACACGATGTGCTCCTTGATACCCATCGCGAAGTTGCCGCGCCCGTCGAAGCTCTTGGGGTTGAGGCCCCGGAAGTCCTTGACGCGCGGCAGCGCGATGGTCACCAGCCGGTCGACGAATTCATACATCCGGTTGCCGCGCAGCGTGACCTTGGCGCCGATCGCCATGCCGTCGCGCAACTTGAAGGTCGCGATCGACTTGCGCGCGCGCGTCACCACCGGCCTCTGGCCGGCGATGAGCGCGAGATCGGACGCAGCCGAATCGACCTTCTTGCGGTCGTTGACCGCATCGCCGACGCCCATGTTCAACACGACCTTCTCGAGACGCGGCACCTGCATGGGATTGCGGTAGCCGAATTTCTCGCTGAGACTGCCCCGCACCACTTCGTCGAAGTGGCGGCGCAGCCGCGGCACGTAGCCGTTCGCGCCCTGAGCACTAGACATCGATCACCTCTCCCGAGCGCTTTGCGACGCGGACCTTGCGGCCATCGTCGAGGATCTTGAATCCGATCCGCGTTGGCATGCCGTCCTTGGGATCCTCGATGGCGAGGTTCGACATGTGGATCGGCGCCTCCTGGGAGACGATACCGCCCTGCTGGCTGGCGGTCTGGCGCGTGTGCTTGCGCACGACGTTGACGCCCTGCACCACCGCGCGGTTCTCCTTCGGGATGACCTTGAGGACCTCGCCGTGCTTGCCCTTGTCACGTCCGGCAAGCACCACGACTTTGTCACCCTTGCGGATCTTCGGTTTGGCCCGTCCTTCGATCCCGGACGAGCGGTCGAGTTTGGCCACCATCTAGAGGACCTCCGGAGCGAGCGAGACGATTTTCATGTTCATGGCGCGGAGCTCACGCGTCACGGGCCCGAAGATACGGGTGCCGATCGGCTCCTTGTTGTTGTTGATGAGAACGGCCGCGTTGCGGTCGAACCGGATGACGCTGCCGTCGTTGCGGCGGATCGGCGCGGCGGTGCGCACGACCACCGCCTTCATCACCTGGCCCTTCTTGACGCGGCCGCGCGGAATGGCGTCCTTGACGCTGACGACGATGATGTCACCGACGCTCGCATACTTGCGCTTCGATCCTCCGAGCACCTTGATGCAGCGCACGCGGCGCGCGCCCGAGTTGTCGGCGACGTCGAGATTGGTCTCGTTCTGGATCATGGCCTTCGTCTCCGCAGTCCACTCGGCGGGATTGTTTTCCCGCCTTGGCCGATCTTCGGCCCCTCATTACGTTGCCGGCGTCAGGCCGAGCCGACGCCGCCGTCCTTGACCAGCGTCCATCGCTTGTTCCGGGAGATCGGACGGCATTCCTCGATCGATACCCGGTCGCCCACCTTCGCGACGTTTTCCTCGTCGTGGGCGTGGTACTTCTTCGAGCTGCGCACCGTCTTCTTCAACATCGGATGCGTGAAGCGGCGTTCGACGCGCACGACGATCGTCTTGTCGTTCTTGTCGGAGACCACCACGCCCTGGAGCACGCGTTTCGGCATTGTCTTGTCGTCCTCGGTCCTTGCCCGGCTCGCCCGGGCTGGATGTATTCCCTGGGGGGCGGTGCCGCCCCCGGATTGCTACTTCGTCGAAGCGCCCGCAGCACCGCGCAGCTCGCGAGCCATCGTCTTGATCCGCGCGATATCGCGGCGGATCTCGCGGAACCGCGAGGTGTTCTCGAGCTGGCCCGTCGCCTGCTGGAAGCGCAGGTTGAACTGCTCCTTCTTGAGCTTGCGCAACTCGTCCTGCAGCTGATCCTGCGAGAAGCCTTTGAGGTCTTCGTACTTCATCTCTCGTTCCTCACGCCTTGCGCGCCCTTCGCGCAGGCCATCCCGACCCCGCAGGCCGATGACATTCCCAGTCCCGCGCCGCTCAGTTCACGACGCCCGGCCGCACCACGACCCGCGTCTTGATCGGCAGCTTGGCCGCCGCGAGCGTCAGTGCCTCGTTGGCGAGCGCCAGCGGCACACCGTCGATCTCGAACATGATGCGCCCCGGATGGACCCGCGCGGCCCAGAACTCCGGCGCGCCCTTGCCTTTGCCCATGCGCACCTCGGTCGGCTTCTTGGACACCGGCAGATCCGGGAAGATCCGGATCCAGACGCGCCCGGCACGCTTCATGTGACGGGTCATCGCGCGGCGCGCGGCCTCGATCTGGCGAGCGGTGACGCGCGCCGGCTCCTGAGCCTTGAGCCCGAACGAGCCGAAGTTGAGCTCCGTGCCCCCCTTGGCCACGCCACGCATGCGCCCCTTGTGGGCCTTGCGGAATTTCGTGCGCTTTGGCTGCAGCATGAGTATCTACTCCCCGTAAGGCCTCAGGCCGCGCTCGGACGCGGTTCGCGCCGACGCTGCGTTTCCGGTCCCTCGACAGCCCGTCTCTCGTGCGCCATGGGATCGTGCTCGAGGATCTCGCCCTTGAAGATCCAGACCTTCAGCCCGATCGTCCCGTAAGCGGTTTCAGCACGTGCCTGCCCGTAGTCGATGTCCGCGCGCAGAGTATGCAGCGGCACGCGTCCCTCACGGTACCATTCCGTGCGCGCGATCTCGGCGCCGCCGAGCCGGCCGGCGCAGTTGATGCGGATGCCGAGGGCCCCCATGCGCATGGCCGACTGCACGGCACGCTTCATGGCCCGCCGGAAGGCGATGCGACGCTCGAGCTGCTGGGCGATGTTCTCGGCAACCAGCGTGGCGTCCATCTCCGGCTTGCGGACCTCGAGGATGTTGAGGTTCACCTCGCTCGCGGTGAAGCGGGCGAGTTCCTTGCGCAGCTTCTCGATGTCCGCGCCCTTCTTGCCGATCAGGATGCCCGGCCGCGCGGTGTGCACGGTGACGCGGCATTTCTTGTGGGGACGCTCGATCACCACCTTGGAAATGCTCGCCGCGCGCTGCATCTTCATGATGTAGGCGCGCATCTGCATGTCTTCCTGGAGCAGCTTGCCGTATTCGCCCTTGTTGGCGAACCAACGGGAATCCCAGGTCCGGTTGATGCCGAGCCTGAGGCTGATCGGGTTGATTTTCTGTCCCATGTCCTGTCCTCGTCCCGGCGTCAGGCCTGAGCATCCTCGACCGCGCGCAGCACGATCGTGAGCTGTGAAAAGGGCTTCGAAATCCGCCCGGCCCGTCCGCGTGCCCGCGGGCTGAAGCGCTTCATGACCAGGTTCTTGCCAACGTGCGCCTCGGCGACGACCAGCGTGTCGACGTCGAGCATGTGATTGTTCTCGGCATTCGCGATCGCGCTCTCGAGCGTCTTCTTGACGTCCTTGGCGATGCGCTTGCGCGAGAAGGTGAGGTCGGCGATGGCCTTTTCCACCTTGGCGCCGCGGATCATGGCCGCCAGAAGGTTGAGCTTCTGCGGGCTGACGCGGATGTTGCGAGCGACGGCCTGGGCCTCGTTCTCGCGTGTCCTGCGCTCGTTCTTCGTCTGGCCCATCGTTACTTCCTCTTCGCCTTCTTGTCGGCGGCGTGGCCGTAGTAGGTGCGGGTCGGAGCGAACTCGCCGAACTTGTGGCCGATCATGTCCTCGGAGACGAGCACGGGAACGTGCTTCTTTCCGTTGTGGACGCCGAACGTGAGGCCGACGAACTGCGGTAGGATCGTCGAGCGCCGCGACCAGATCTTGATCACGTCCTTGCGCCCGGCTTCCCGCGCGGCATCCGCCTTTTTCAGCAGATACCCGTCCACGAACGGGCCTTTCCAGACAGAGCGAGCCATTTGCTTTCCGCCTCTACTTCTTCTTCAGGTGGCGGCTGCGCAGGATGTACCTGTCGCTCGCCACGTTTGATCTCGTCCGCTTACCCTTGGTGGGCTTGCCCCAGGGGGTCACGGGATGCCGGCCGCCGGAGGTGCGCCCCTCGCCACCACCATGCGGGTGGTCGATCGGGTTCATGGCGACACCGCGCACCGACGGGCGCCGGCCCATCCAGCGGCTACGCCCCGCCTTGCCGAGGTTCGTGTTGGCGTTGTCGGGGTTCGACACCGCGCCGATCGTCGCCATGCACTCGGCGCGCACCATGCGCGTCTCGCCCGAGGAAAGGCGCAGGATCGCATAGCCCTGGTCACGCCCCGCCAGCAGCGCGTAGGTGCCCGCCGAGCGTGCGATCTGGCCGCCCTTGCCCTCTTTCATCTCCACGTTGTGGATGATGGTTCCGATCGGCATCGCCGCCATCGGCATGGCGTTGCCCGGCTTGACGTCGACGCGCCGGCCCGAGACCACCGTGTCTCCGACAGAAAGGCGCTGCGGCGCGAGGATGTAGCTGAGTTCCCCGTCCTCATAGCGGATCAGCGCGATGAAAGCGGTCCGGTTCGGATCGTATTCCAGCCGCTCGACCACGGCGGGCACGTCGAACTTGCGCCGCTTGAAGTCGATGATGCGGTAGGCGCGCTTGTGCCCACCGCCCCGCCGGCGCGCGGTGACACGGCCGTAATTGTTGCGCCCGCCGGACTTGCGCAGCCCTTCCGTGAGTTGCTTGACCGGCTTCTCCTTGGAGAGATGCGAGCGATCGACGAGGATCAGCGCCCGCTGGCCCGGCGTCGTCGGATTGAATGTCTTGAGAGCCATCGCTACTCGCTTCCCGGGGCGCCCGGCGCCCGCTTATCTGTCCGTCGCTTCGTCCATTCCCGCGACCGGACGGAAAATCCCGTCCTGTCACCATCTCTCGCATCGCTCGACGGGCCTGAGCGCCCGCCCGAGCCGGTCAAAGACCCGTCGTCACATCGATCGACTGCCCGGGCTCGAGCGTCACGATCGCCTTCTTGTAGTCCGACTGGCGCCCGAGGCGTCCCCGAAAGCGCTTCAGTTTGCCCTTGCGGATCATGGTGTTGACCGCCTTGACGCGCACGCCGAACAACTTTTCGACCGCCGCCTTGATCTCCGGCTTGCTGGCTCCCTCGGCGACCTTGAAGACCACCTGGTTGAACTCCGACGCACCCGTCGACTTCTCGGTGATCACCGGCGCGAGGATCACGTCGTAGGCCTTGATCTCGTCCATCGCTCGATCTCTTTATCCGCCCTCGCGGCGCACCGCTCGGAGCCTTGTCCCGTTCACCGCGGCCCCGGCGGGGTCGCGTCGCAAATCCCTTCAGACCTCGCCCCTCAGACGGGTCTCGATCGCCGCGACCGCCGCCTTCGTCAGCACCAGCTTGTCGCGCCGCAGGATGTCGTAGACGTTGATGCCCTGCACCGGAAGCACGTCGATCTGCGGGATGTTCCGCGCCGCGAGCCCGAAGTTCGTATCGACGACCGCGCCATCCACGATCAGCGCCGACTGGAGCCCGAGCCCCTCGAAATGCTTGCGCAGGCCCGCCGTCTTGGGTTCCGCCATGCTGGCGTTCTCCAGCACGATCAGCTCACCGGCCTTGGCTTTGGCCGAAAGCGCGTGCTTGAGCGCGAGCGCCCGCACCTTCTTCGGAAGGTCGATCGCATGGCTGCGCGGCACCGGACCGAACGCCTTGCCGCCCTTGCGGAACTGCGGAGCGAGGCGGTTGCCGTGCCGAGCGCCGCCCGAACCCTTCTGGCGCACGATCTTCTTGCGCGAGCCGGCAACGAGGCTGCGATCCTTTGCCGAGTGCGTACCGGCCTGGCGCTTGGCCAGCTGGTAGCGCACCATGCGGTGCAGGATGTCCGCGCGCGGGTCGAGCCCGAAGATCTCGTCGGAGAGCTCGAGCGTGCCCGCACTCGCGGCCTCGAGCGTTTTGACATCCGCCTTCATCTCACTTCTTCCCCTTCGCCGGCGGCTTGCCCGCGCCCTTGGCCGTCACGCCCGCGGCGCGATCGGCGGCGGCCTTCTCTTCCGCGGCCGCGGCATCGATCAGCGCCTGCTTGGCCCGCTCGAGATCGCCCGGACGCTTGATGGCGTCACGCACCAGCACCCAGCCACCCTTCGAGCCCGGCACCGCGCCGCGGATCATGATGAGGCCACGCTCGACATCGGTGGCGACGATCTCGAGGTTCTGCGTCGTCACGCGCACCGAGCCCATGTGGCCGGCCATCTTCTTGCCTTTGAAGACCTTGCCGGGGTCCTGGCGGTTGCCAGTCGCGCCGTGGCTGCGGTGGCTGATGGAGACGCCGTGCGTCGCCCGAAGGCCGCCGAAGTTGTGGCGCTTCATGGAGCCGGCGAACCCCTTACCCACCGAGGTCCCGGTGACGTCCACCTTCTGCCCCTTCACATAGTGGTCTGCGGTCAGCTCGGCCCCGACCTCGATGAGGTTCTCCGGGCTGACGCGGAACTCGACCACCTTGCGCTTGGGCTCGACCGAAGCGACCGCGAAATGACCGCGCTCGGCCTTCGTGGTGTTCTTCACCTTGGCGAGCCCGGCACCGAGCTGGAGGCCCGTGTAGCCGTGCTTGTCGGCCGTTCGCTGCGCGATGACCTGACAGCCGTCCAACTTGAGGACGGTCACGGGAACCTGCTCGCCCTCCTTCGTGAAGACGCGGGTCATGCCCAGCTTCTGTGCAATCACGCCCGATCGCATCGCGTTCACCCAATTCCCTCTCGAAGGTCCACCGATCGCACGCCGAGGCGCGCCCGTATGGCCTAGAGCTTGATCTCCACGTCGACGCCGGCGGCCAGATCGAGCTTCATCAGCGCATCGACCGTCTGCGGCGTCGGATCCACGATGTCGAGAAGACGCTTGTGCGTGCGCATCTCGAACTGTTCGCGGCTCTTTTTATCCACGTGCGGCGACCGGTTGACCGTGTAGCGCTCGATCCGCGTCGGCAGCGGGATCGGCCCGCGCACCTCTGCCCCGGTCCGCTTTGCGGTGTTCACGATCTCCTTCGTCGAGGCATCGAGCACACGATGGTCGAACGCCTTGAGGCGGATCCGGATGTTCTGGCTCTGCATTTCTCAACCTGTCCCGGCAAAAAGCCGGGAGCGCCCACTTCAGGACGCTCCCCGACCTCGACTTGCACTACTCGATGATCTTGGCCACCACGCCCGCGCCGACGGTACGACCGCCCTCGCGGATGGCAAAGCGCAGACCTTCTTCCATGGCGATCGGCACGATCAGCTCGACATCGACCGAGATGTTGTCGCCCGGCATCACCATTTCCGTGCCTTCTGGCAGGTTCACGACACCCGTCACGTCGGTCGTGCGGAAGTAGAACTGCGGACGGTAATTCGTGAAGAACGGCGTGTGCCGGCCACCCTCTTCCTTGGTCAGGATGTAGGCCTCGGCCTTGAACTTCTTGTGCGGCTTGACCGAACCCGGCTTGCACAGCACCTGGCCACGCTCGACGTCGTCGCGACCGATACCGCGCAGCAGCGCGCCGATGTTGTCGCCCGCCTCGCCCTGGTCGAGCAGCTTGCGGAACATCTCGACGCCCGTGCACGTCGACTTCTGCGTGTCGCGGATGCCGACGATCTCGACTTCCTCGCCGACCTTGATGATGACGCGCTCGACACGGC